>CAMCYD010000020.1 GCA_945883785.1 Helicobacter pylori PMSS1 | reverse complement strand
ATTCAAACAAATGATTATAAACAGCTTCAATCATCATCTTTTCACTTTAAAAATAACCATTTACAGGGAGTAAATAGTGATTTTTAAAGTGAAAATCTAATAATTGCTACTATTCATACTCAAAATCTTTGAATTTGCAAGTGGCTCATGTATTTGTTTGAATTTGCAAGTGGCTCTTTTAAATGGTATTATTTTCTAAAAATGATGCTCTTTACATTTGCAGACATATTTTCCTTTGATGACTTTCGCGAATATATTGAGGTTAATTCCAAATTTTGTGGCAATTTCTTCTATTTTCTTTTTATTTTGCTTGTCGAAAGTAAAAAGTATTTCATATTCTTCCCCACTGCACCCAATAGCATCTGGAATCCCTTCGGAAAATTCAAAGCCAATTTTGTTGACATGGCTGAGCCGTTCAAGCTCAAAAAATAATCCATCAGAGATATCCAATGCACAGTGTATAAAAGGAGCAACAGCATAAAAAAAATCACCAGATAATTTTGGTTTGATAAATTTTGAAGTTTCCTCTATTTTTTCACCTCGAAGAAGCTTTTCTAAATCATCTTTGCTTGATCCCAAAACACCAGTATAGCAAACCAAATCACCTTCTTTTGCACCACTTCTATATATTGGATTTGTAGTAATTGAGATGATGGTGATTGAAATATCAAGTTTGATATTTGCGATAGTATCTCCACCAATAATAGTAATGCCGTATTTTTTGGCTATTTTTTTAAATCCACTTGCTAAAGCATCTAAATCTTCATTTGTAAAATCGCTAGGAATTGCGACACTAAGAAGGGCATATTTTGGAAGTGCATTCATCACGATTGCATCGCTAATATTTACAAGCATAGCTTTTGAAGCTATTTGTTTGAGGCTCAACCATTCTCTTTTAAAATGGATATTTTCAAAAAATGCATCCATGCTATACACATAATTTTCATTTTTTTTGAGCTTTTCTAAAACCACAGCTCCATCATCACCGATAAATTTATTTGAAGCGATTTGTTGTATAAAATAGTTTTCTTTATTCATATTGATAGTTTCTCTTTGATGTAAAATTTATTTTTGACTTTCAAGTTTGATTTGAAGCATTTGATTAAGAAGCTCAAGTTGAGTTGTTTTTTCTTCAAGATGTTCATTCAGACTTTTGAGTTCTAGTTCTCTATCAACGATATCATTTTTCATTTGTTCAAAACTTTCTATCAGAACATTAAAAATATAATATTTACTTTTTATACTACTAGTTATATCCAAATATTCAGTTTCATCTGCAAAATCTTCTATTTCGTGGATTAAGGATTCAACAGGCTCCTCAACACTTCTAGCTACTTTTTTACCAACAATAATTACAATTACAAAAAGAAGAATGAGAACTAACACAACACCCAATAAAATATTTTGAATAAAGTCATATGTTGTATCAAACTCATCTTTTACAAGAAGTTTCCATCCTGTTTCCTTTTGATTTGCATAGATAACTTTTGAAGTCTTATTTTTCTGCGAAAATTCGACAAACTGGTACTCTTTATCAAATAAAATAGCTTTTGATATTGGTGTATTGTAAAAAGAATTTCTATCTTGTACGGCTTCAAGGCTCATCGAATTTACAATATAAATTCCATTTTTATCTATAATACAAACTTTTATGAATTTATCTTCACCTACAAGAGTTTTGACGAAGTCGTTGAAATATGTAAGTTTTATATTTATGATATAAATTGTTTTATTGCTCTCAAATATGTAAGGTATACAATGCTCATTTGCCTCTTCACAAAAATATGTGTCACCCAAAAAACTTTTTTTTGTTTCTAAAAAATTCTTCAAATCAAGTGTTTTAGAATAATCAAAATTTTTATTCAACGGCACTTTACTGTTTGAGTATATATTTTTTGTTTTTCCGTTACGGTCAAGCAATGCAATTGAAGAGATATAATCTCTAAAATATAAAATATCATTGTAAAGAAATTTGTTTTTACCTTTTGATTTTGCAATGATTTGTTCAACAGAAATTAATTCTTCATGCAAAGAGGTAAGTTTGTAGTCTATGCTTTTTAAAAGCTTTATATGCGACTCTTTTAAAGAATTTTCTTTTAAGTCAACAATAATCAAAATAAGAAATAGGGCAATCAAAACTGAGGGAATGATTGCAAAAAATGTAAATTTTCGAGTAATATCCACTTTAAAAGTCAATCTTTTTGTCATAATTTTTCCTTGCTTTGTTTGCTTTTTGATACTTATACCAAATGAAATAATAAATGCACACTAAAACAAAGAGATAAAATAGTAGATTTGTAAAAATTATCTTGAAACTTTAGCTAGCTAAAGTGAAAGAGAATTTTTACAAAGATGCATTTTAAGCTTTTTGCCCAAAGGGTAGAGCTATTATCTCCAACATACTGTAAATCTTTTTCAACTGTTACTACAGTAGCAATTGAAAAAGATTTACAGTATGTTGAAGCACTAGCTCTATTTTAGTATGTATTTATTGTTTCATTTGGTATTATTTTAAATCCGTATCGAAACTCGCTCTTTTTGCAAAAAGGTATCTTTTTTTGTAATAATTTTCATCAATATCATCAATTGTAACACCTTTTTGCACAGAAGCATGAATCATTTTATTATCTCCGATATAAATTCCAACATGAGAAGGACTTTTCCTATATGTTTTGAAAAATAACAAATCCCCAACAACCAAATTTTCTTTGGAGACTCTAACACCAATGGCAGATTGTTCTATCGAGCTTCTTGGAATATTTAAACCAATTTTTCTAAAAATACTTTGTGTAAATAAAGAACAATCGTAAGTATTACCACCAGTTGAAGCCCCAAATTTATAGGCAGAACCAACTAAACTAAAAGCTTTTCTGACCATTTTTGTAATTTTGTCGTAATAATTTGAGCCTTTTGGAAAATTTTCTATTTCATCATCTTTTACATCATCAAAAATATTTGCAAGAGTCTTTGTGGTTACTGTTTGACTATGTATCTTATCAAGTTCCTCTTCACTCAGTATTTCATTTTGTGTTGTAACATTTGGTATAGCAAAAGGGATGATTGTTGATATTTTCACCTCTTTTTCTTTTATTTCGGGGAGCCTTTCTTCTGGTGTAGAAAAAGGGAGATTATTTACTGTAGTTTTTACTTCTGTCGGTTTTAAATCTTTTGTTTTTACTATTTTTGGTTGCTCTTTTGAATAATATTTTTCAAGTGTTGCAGTTTGGTATGCAGGTAGCGTTTCTTCTGGAACATTGTCAAAAAGTTTTATAAGTTTTGCTGTTGGTTTTTTTTTTGGAGTTTCTTTTGATTTTTCTGTAGTTTGTTCTGTTTCAAATAGGGAGAGGATTTTTTTCTTTTGTGATGTGGCATTTAAGGGATTAAAAAGTGATGAAAAAAGAGTTGTGATAAGTATAATTTTCAATAATTTCATAATCTTTTGACCTTTCTATTTTTAGTGAAACAAACTATATCAAAGATTTATTTTTTTTTAGATAAAATCAAATTTCATTCAAAAAGGATTTCTTTTATGTCATATACAAACATTGATTTTAATCACAAAACTATACTAATCACAGGTGGAGCAGGATTTATTGGTAGCAATCTTGCTTTTTATTTTCAAGAAAATTACCCAAATTCAAACATTGTTGTTTTTGATAAATTTAGAAGTGGAAGAACTTTGTCTAATGGAAATTTGGAGAGTTTTGGGCATTTTAAAAACTTATTGGGTTTTTTAGGAACCGTGATTAGCGGAGATATAAATTCAAAAGAAGATTTGGAAAAGCTCGAAAATAGTTATAGCTTTGACTATATTTTTCACGAAGCGGCGATAAGTGATACAACAGTAAGTGAGCAAGATTTGATGATAAGTACGAATGTAAATGCTTATGAAAATTTGCTCAAAATCGCTGTGAAGCACGGCGCAAATATGGTTTATGCAAGTAGTGCTGCTACTTATGGTGATAGTGATAGATTTGAAGTTGGGTATGAGAGTCCAAATAATGTTTATGGTTTTAGTAAATTAATGATGGATAATATCACTAAAAAATATATTAAAAATGAGTGTGGCATAAGTATTGTGGGTCTTAGATA
The DNA here is from genome assembly GCA_945883785.1 of Helicobacter pylori PMSS1. Taxonomy (GTDB): domain Bacteria; phylum Campylobacterota; class Campylobacteria; order Campylobacterales; family Arcobacteraceae; genus CAIJNA01. The sequence continues at coordinate 23,738 of CAMCYD010000020.1, read as the reverse complement.
TTTTAATGTGTATGGTGGAAGAGAGTTTTTTAAAAATAAAACAGCTTCTACGGTTATTCAATTTGGACATCAAATTTTAGCCGGAAATGCACCAAAACTATTTGAAGGAAGCGATAAAATATGCCGCGATTTTGTCTATATCGAAGATGTTATCCAAGCAAATATCAAAGCTTGTAATCCTAAAAAAAGTGGAATTTACAATGTTGGAACGGGAGAAGCTAGAAGTTTTCAAGATATTAGTGACATCGTTCAAAAAGAGTTGGATACGAATTATCAAACGGAATATATTCCAAATCCTTTTATCGGGCAATATCAATTTTTTACTGAAGCAAATATAGAAACTTCGAGGAAATTTTTAGGATATGAGCCTAATTTTTCACTTGAAGATGGTATCAAAGCCTATATGCCTGAAATAAAAAGAATCTTCCAAAAAGAAATCTCCAAAAACTAAAAATATCATTTTTATTGACACAACCTGTCAAACTCACTTGTTAAACTTCCTTTGCATTTAAAGAGACCACTGCACAATCAAAACAATTCATTGTAAACACTCTATTTTAGTTGTGCGGTGGTCTCTTAAAATAAAACAAAATCAAAGGAGACAAGATGTTACCGTTAGTTTTAGGAGGTGTTGCATTAGCAACGATAGGATATGGAGTTGCGAAACTTTTTGAAGATGATTGTGAAAGTAGCTATAGAGAGAGTCGCTCAAAAAATGAGAATTCACCTGATGAAGAAATAGACGATATTTCACCAGAAGCGAAAGAAGTCATTACTCTATTTAAAAAGGTAAAAAGTGAGCTTTATCGTGTAAGCTTGAGTGAATTACACACAGCACTTGATGAGATACAAAACCTTAAAAGCAAGTTTGATATTGACTCAGATGTGATAGTGGATGGTCAATACAACTTTGCAACAATAAGTGATGATGTAAAAGCGGAATTTGTGAAATATGCAGAGATACTCACGATGACACAAAAATATATTGATACCAATCTTAATAAACTCGACACTATTATCATAAGCTCAAATGACTTTACTGCTTATGGCGATGATGATAAAGAATTTATAACCAATCTTGAAAATATCAGAAATTTGGTAGTAATAGCGACGAACTCGAATATGACAGTGGATGGGGAAACTATCTCAAGAGAAGTGAAAAGAGCATTTGCAAAATTGCAGATGATAGTAGAATAATACCATTTAAAAAAGATAGTAATATGTTAAATTTGGTCATTGCGAGGTACGATAGCCACCATAAAGTCGGCTTCTTGGACTGCTTCGTGCCTCGCAGTGACTGGAATTGAAATACTACTTTTTATTTTATTTGGTATAAACTAATCGTTTTGAAGGAAAAAATCGCATAAATTCATATCAAGGATTTGTGAGATTTTGAGAAGTTGCTCAAGATTAAAATGTTTATCGCCATAGCAAATTTCACTACCAGATACGACAGAAACAGATTTATAGCCCATCTGAAGTGATAACTCAAGTTGCGATAAATTTTTGGCTTTTCTGCATTTGGCTACATTTTTGCCTATGATTTGATACAGTTCTTGAGATGAGATATTTTGCATAAAGATACAACCTACTATAAGAGATAAAAATGACTCTGTAAGTGTATCTTCTGTAGAATTTTTGACAATCTTTTATTTTACAGTGTATGATAGGAGATAAATAAAAAACAAAAGGAAATAAACGCAATGAATTTAAGTGAAAAAACAATTTCAGAAACGATTGAAATATTGAAACAAAAACAAAAAGATTTTGAAGAGACAAATTTAAATATAGCATTATTTGGTCAGCCTGGTGCTGGAAAGTCATCTTTAATTAATGCATTAATAGGCGAAAAAAAATCTGCAGTTGGTTTGGAAACTGATAAAACAGTAGAAGAAAATATCTATATGCACAACGGATTAAATTTTATTGATTTACCAGGATATGGAACTGAAAAATTTCCAAAAGAAACATATTTTGATAAATTTAAGATATTAGACAAAGATTTATTTTTGTGTGTGATAAGTGGTAAACTTTTGTCTTCAGATATAGAACTATTTGAAAAATTGCACAAAAATAATAAAGTTTGCATTTTTGTTGTAAATAAAGCAGATGAACTTTGGGAGGATGGTGTTAGTGAAGAAGAACTCAAAGATAGAAAAAAAAGTGATGTGAAAAAATACACAAATGAAAATGTTGAAATTGTTTTCACAAGTTGTCGTACAAATGATGGAATATTGGAATTAAACTTAGCTATAAGAAATGCTATTTCTAGTGCAAGTGAAGAGAAAAAAACAAGATGGATTTTATCGACCAAAGCATACTCGGAAAAAGCTCTAAATGACAAAAAAGAAAAGCTTGAAGAGTTAGTTACAAAGTATGCTGGAATATCAGCAGTCAATGGTATTAATCCAATACCTGGAGTTAATGTTGCTATTGATATTGCTACATTATTGAAATTGTTTAAAGAAATCAGAGAGAGCTACGGTCTTACGGATAATGAAATTAGTAACTTAGAAAAATATGCACCAAGTTTAAGCCCATTGGTAAATCAGGCATTATCTAAAATAGTACAATACAGTACAAAACAAGGGATTATAAAACTCTTATCTACTTTTGCTGGAAAAATAATTACTCAAAATATTAGCAAGTATATTCCATTTGTTGGTCAAGCAATCGCCTCTGGTATAGGTTTTGGTATAACAAAGCTTGCTGGTGATCAATATGTTGATGATTGCCATGAGGTTGCAAAAGATTTGTTAATTAAAACAATTAAATACTAATTTAATAAGTTGTTTTTAAAAATTAAACTACCATTCAGCAAAGTTGTAAAAATTGCTGAGGTAATTATGTGAAAAAGGAATTTTAGCATGGCTTGGCAACCAAAACCATATAAATTAGTTTGTCCACAATGTGGCTACAGCAGAATGATAGCACCAAAAAGTGATGTCTTGCATCCAAAAGATTTAATCTCAACTTGTCCAAAATGCAAAACTAAAATGGAGAAAAAAGAAGCTAATGTACTTGATAATTTTCTAAGTATATTCAAATGAAAAACCTCATAATCCTTTACAATCCATATTATCAAAATGATGTGATAGAGCAACATTTAAAGCTACTTATCAAAAATGAAAAAGTAGCATTTGGTAAAATCAAATCAAAACTAAAAGCAGGTGCTACGAGCAACGAAACTGAACTAGAAAATATTTATAAAAACACAGATAGTACTAGCTATTTGCAGTTATTTTTGACTGATTATTCTAGTTGTTATGTGGCAAAAGTGGTGCAAGTTACAAACGAGGATTTGTCTTCTTATGCTCCAAGCTACTATCAAGATAAAAGCTTAGATGTTGAAAAATGGTTTTTGATAACGGATATTCGAGAAATTGTCAGAGATGATTTTAAAACTATACGAGATGATATTTTAGCAAATTTTACCACACCAACTTTTGGCAATCATACCTATGCGATTTATGGAAATAGTTATGTGTATCCGCTGACTGTCGAGATGAAACAGCAAACGGATTATTTTGATTGTGATGAAGATGTGAAATATTATCCCGATGTTTTCAAATCAGAACAGTATTTAAATATCAAACAAAATCTTATTAAATACTCTTTTGGCGAAAAATATATCAATCATCTCCACCCAAATAGCATAGACAATATCGTTTCAGCCGAAGTGGAATATGGTGAAAATATAGGAAATCCGCTTTATGATATGAGTACGGTTGTTATCAAATATTCAAAAACAATAGAGCAAGAGATTTATATTTTCGCCAAAATGCTTTTTAAGTATTTAATGGAAAAAGATAACAAACTAGCCGATTTTCACTATACAGTACAAGGAAATAAATATACTCTAAAAGATATTTTACATCACAAACCAAATATGGGAACATACAAATTTATTTTGAAGAATCATCTTATTTACGATGCTATAGATATGTTTTGTGATAAAGCTTTGAAGACTTACATAATAAAAACATTTATTTACTATATCGATTTAACCCAAGATATTAGAAATGAAACAGTACATGGAGAAGCACCAAAAAAAGAAGATATACAGACATTGAGAAATAAACTTATCGGTGTTGCAGATACAAGTATCATCATCGAGCTTGTAAAAGTCAGGGTAAAATACCTATCAAGATAACGAGGAAATACAATGATTCAACCACAACCTTTTAAATTTATTTGTCTAAAATGTGGACATTCAAAAATTGTCAAGCCAAAAAGTGATGTAATCAATCCACTTGATTTTATAAATACTTGTCCAAAATGTAAAAGTGCAATGGAGAGAAAAGAGCTAAGTTTTTTAGATAAGATGTTCGGTTGAGTGCCCATACTATTTTTAATTTGTTTAAAAAAAGTATGGTATAATATGGCAAAAATAAAAGGAAATTACTATGACAAAAAAAGTAACTATCACTTTAGAAGAAAATTTAATTGATGAATTGTGTGTGATTGCCCGAGACACGGGGAAGAAAAAAACTCAAGTTATCAGGGAAGCATTGCAAGATTATTTTGATGCACAAGCTGTTACGAAAACAGTTCAAGACTATAAAATGGGAACTTTGCAAACAGTATCACACCAAAATGTAAGAGCATCTCTTGGCTTATGATATAGAGTACGACCCAAAAGCCGTTAAACAACTAGGAAAACTTGACAAATCAATCGCTTCATTTTTACTTGATGGGATTGAAGATTTTGCAAAGAATCCAGTTTTAACCAAAATCAAAAAACTAAAAACACCATTTGATGGGGCTTATCGGTTGCGAATTGGGGATTATAGAGTTGTATTTTATCAAGAGAATAATTTGATGCTTATCTCTAAAATCGCTCATCGGAAAGATGTATATCTTTAGAAGAGCAAATACAAAATAGAAGAGGTGAATATGGTGCTTTTAAAGCTTATGAGGGGTTGGAAAAGATTGAAGAAAAGTTTGGATTAAACACTTTATGAGCTTTCATCAAAGAATGATTCGATGTAGGAAATAAGTATTTAACAACTTTTTCTATACAATTAAAATATTTTAAAAAAGTGAGACAAAATGATACGAGAACTTATCGTCCCAACAACAAATCATTTTCAAATAACCATTCCAGATGAATATTTGGGTAGGCAAGTTGAATTTATAATGTTTCCATTGGAGCAAAATGAAATACCAGCAATTCACACGCAAGATATAAATACTTTGGGCGGAAGTTTGAATAAATATGCGGATATATCGAAGATTGCATCAGAAGATAGTGCTTGGGAATCATATGTTATGGATAAATATAAATGATTCTTTTGGATGCAAATTATATTTTAAGATTTCTTTTGAAAGATAATCTTGAAATGTATGAAATCTCAAAAGAATGTATTGCTAATAACCAATGCAAAGTCTTGAGTGAGGTATTCGCAGAAGTTGTTTTTGTGCTTTTGAAAGTTTATAATATTGATAGAATCGAGATAAAAGATACTCTTCAATCTTTTGTTGGTTTTGATAATATTATCATTGATAATAAGTCTGACATTGTGAAAGCATTGGAGATATTTGAAAGTAAAAAGTTAGATTTTGTTGATGCTATTTTATGTGCCAAATCCAACAAATACCATATCAAAACATTTGATAAAAAACTTATCAAATGTATGTCTTAAATAAAAAATGCCAAAAAAAGACCACGACAAAATAGCTTCAAGACTAGCTATTATCCTACAAAAACTCAACAATGGTGAGCGATTTACCAAAGATGAGCTTTGTGAAGAGTTCAATGTGAGTGAGCGGACTATTCATAGGGATTTAACTGAACGACTTTCGTTTTTGCCTATAAAATATGAAAAAGGTTATTACAGTGTAGAATCTTTTGCATTTGGAAATCTTAGCTTCAAAGACATTCAAGCTTTCGCTACATTGAGTGGTATCAAATCACTTTATCCATCACTTACGAATGAATTTATAGTTGATATTCTCAATGCCAAAACAAATCAAGCTTATCTTATAAAATCAGCAGGATATGAAAATCTTACCCCACAACAAAAGATTTTTGAAGATATTTCCGCTTCTATCTTACAAAATCATCAAATTGAATGTAGCTATAAAGAGAAACAAAGAGTTCTTAACCCATATAAGCTTATCAATACAAATGGGATTTGGTATTTGGTCGCTGATGAAGAGAGTGTACTTAAAACTTTTACTTTTTCAAAACTCTCAAATATCAAATCTTTAGATATAAGCTTTACACCGAATAGTGAATTTATAGAGATTATCACAAAAAATGAAGCCAATTGGTTTTCTCAAACAATTATAGAAATCACACTTCAAATTGATAGTAAAATCGCAGAGTATTTTTTACGAAGAACCATTTTACCAAACCAAAAGATAGTTGAACAAAACGATGATTTTCTTGTCATCTCCACAAAAGTATCGTATGAAGATGAGATTTTTAGTACGGTTAAATATTGGTTGCCGTATGTGAGGATATTAGAGCCTATCGATTTGCAGGGGAAATTTGAGGAAATACTTATCGGTTATTTGGAAAATTAGTTTGTTTTTATAAAGCTTAATTACAGTAAAATCCTAGCCATTTTAAAGAGAGGTATGTATGATACGGACAATGAAAAACCCAAAAATTTTAGTCGTTGGCGACCTTATGATTGACCATTATTTATGGGGAAGTTGCAATCGAATATCGCCAGAAGCTCCAGTTCAAGTTGTTGATATAAAAAAAGAAACAACGGTTTTGGGCGGAGCTGGAAATGTAGTTAATAACCTTCGTGCTTTAGGTGCTGATGTTATGGTTATGTCTGTAATTGGCGATGATGAAGTGGCTAGTGAACTATCCTTGATGCTTGATAATTTGGGAGTTCAAAGATTTTTAATACTCGATGAAAATCGACAAACTACTAAAAAAAGTAGAATAATAGCTTCGCATCAACAGGTAGTGAGATATGACAGGGAGTCAAAACAGGGAATTGATGAGGTTTGTGAAAGGGCGATAAATCTAAAAATTTTCGAAACAATTCACGAATATGATCTTGTGATACTTTCTGATTATGGGAAAGGTGTTTTAAGTGAAAGCCTTGTTCATAAGATTATTTTTGCTGCAAGTGGAGCTAGTATAAAAGTTTTAGTTGACCCAAAAGGTGAGGATTATAGTAAATATCGAGGCGCTTATCTTTTGACTCCAAATAAAACAGAAGCAAAGTTAGCTACTGGAGTTGATATAGTTGATGATGAAAGTTTGCTAGAAGCACTTAAAAAATTAAGAGATAGTGCAAGTTTGGAAATCCCAATGATAACTCTTAGCGAAGATGGAATAGCGATACTTGATGGGGAAAAAATCATCAAAAAACCAACCGTTGCTAGGGAAGTTTATGATGTAACTGGAGCTGGAGATACTGTTATTGCTAGTCTTGGATATAGTTTGGCTAAAAATGAAACAATAGAAAAAGCGATCGAATTTGCAAATTTAGCTGCTGGAGTGGTCGTTGGCAAACTTGGAAGCGCAACTGCAACACTTGATGAAATTGAAGAATACAAAAGTACTTTACATAAAAGTAGTATTGAATCGCATATCAAAACTTTTGATGAAATCGCAAAAATAGTAGAAAGACTAAAAGTAAATGGCAAAAAAATAGTTTTCACAAATGGTTGTTTTGACATACTTCATAGGGGTCATGTGAGTTATTTGGATGTTGCTAAATCTTTTGGGGATGTACTTGTCCTTGGGCTAAATAGTGATGAGAGTGTGCGAAGACTTAAAGGTGAAAGTCGACCAATCAATAATCAAGAAGACCGAGGGTTTATTTTAGCAGCTTTGGAAAGTGTAGATTATGTTGTAAATTTTTGTGAAGATACACCGTATGAACTTATCAAAATAATACAACCTGATATTTTAGTCAAAGGTGCAGATTATGAAGGAAAAGAAGTTGTTGGAAGTGATATAGCTAGTGAAGTGCGACTAGTTACTTTCGTGAATGGAAAAAGCACGACGAGTACAATTGAGAAAATAAAAAATAAAATAAATTAGGAGAAATAAAATGTTAAAGAAAATAGTGGTAGCAAGTGTTTTAAGTAGTAGTGTAGTGTTTGGTATGGGGTCAGCGGATATAAATATCAATGATAATACACTTGAAGTTGGGATGGAATACAATTTAAATGGGAGTTATAAATTAAATGAAAAGAGTAACTATCTTTTAACTGCAAGTTATTTAAGAAGTGAAGAAGGTTCTTCTACAAGCACTCAAACATTAACAACGGTTGGAGTAAAAATAATGAATCCCTATGTGGATGATTATGGATTTAGTCTTGGACTTGGGATTAAAGGTGTAATGGCAGATAATAATTCACAAAGTTTTGTAGCAGCACCACTTGGAGTTTTTGCTTCATATATGATTAATGAGCAAATACATATTGATGGTGAGTATGATTATGCACCAAAAGTTTTAGCATTTAGCGATGGAGAAACTTATAAAGAGTGGAAATTAAAAGCAAATTACAAAATAATAGACAATGGTTTTGTGTATGTTGGAGCAAGAGATGTGACAACAAATTATACTAATGGAGATAAGTATTCATATGACCATACAGCATTTTTTGGATTTAATGTACAATTTTAATAGCCAAATGAGTTGAGTATTTTAAAAAAAATTAAGGAAAATACAGTGATAAAAACTATAATGAACGAATTCGAAAATCACCTTGAAACGATTCAAATGGTTCAAGAAACAATGACAAATGAACTTATGATAGCATCTCAAATGGTTTTGGATGCTTTAAAAGATGGAAAAAAAATATTGATTTGTGGAAATGGTGGAAGTGCAGCTGATGCACAACATTTCGCAGCAGAACTTACAGGAAGATACAAAACCGAAAGAAGAGGACTTCCTGCAATTGCCCTTACGACCGATACAAGTGCGATTACAGCGATTGGAAATGATTATGGATATGAGAGAATTTTTGATAGACAAACAGAAGCTTTGGCAAACGAAGGTGATTTACTTATAGGGATAAGTACAAGTGGAAATAGTAAAAATGTACTGAATGCACTTAAGGTGGCTAAATCTTTAGGTTGTTTAACTTTAGGAATGAGTGGTCGAGATGGTGGAGCTATGAATGAAGTTTGTGATTTTAATTTGGTAGTGAAAAGTGATAATACACCAAGAATTCAAGAGATGCATATTCTTTTTATCCATATTATTTGCCAAATCATCGACGACAACATAAAATAATAATTTCTTGAACTAATCAAAAAGAAATTATTATTTTTTAGAGCCACTTGCAAATTCAAAGATTTTGAGTATGAATAGTAGCAATTATTTGTTTGAATTTGCAAGTGACTCTTTAATAATGTAACAAAAGGAAAAAAATGGAAATTTTAACTACAGAACAACAACAATTTTTACTAGAAAGCATCAGAGATATTCCAGATTTTCCAAAAGCTGGGATAGTTTTTAAAGATATTACAACGCTTCTAAACGATCATGTGGCATTTAATCTTTTGATGGCTCATCTTGAAGCTAGATACAAAGAGTATGATTTGGATTATATCGCTGGGATTGATAGTCGAGGGTTTATTTTTGGGGCAGCACTTGCTACGAGACTTGGTATTGGATTTGTTCCTATCCGAAAGAAAGGGAAACTTCCATCTACTACGATTTGTGAAAAATATGAACTTGAATATGGTTTTGATGAGGTTGAGATACATATTGATGCGTTTGCTAGCAAAGTTGGAGCAAAGGTTCTTTTAATAGATGATTTATGTGCCACTGGAGGAACGGCAGTCGCTGCTAGTAAACTTGTAGTTGACACAAAAGCAACCTTAGTGGAAGTGTGTTTTTTAATGAATTTAACATTTTTAAATGGGAAAGAAAGAGTAGAAAAAATAGCACCTGTTTATAGTGTGCTTGATATTTAAAGGAAAATATAATGGCTTTACAACTGAATGCTGAACAAAAATATATTTTAAAAATTTTTGGCGATAAGACAAAATATATTATTCCACCCTATCAAAGAGCATATTCTTGGACTGAGAGTGAATGTTCTGAATTGTTTGAAGATTTAAAAACCGCATTTTATACCAATAAATCAGAAGGTTATTATCTTGGCAATCTTGTGTTGGCGAAATTTACAAAAGATGAGTACGAAGTAATAGATGGGCAACAACGACTTACGACATTGATTATGTTTTTAAAAGTTTTATGGGCATTTGATGCAAACAACAGCAAATTAAAAAACACAATTTGGATACTTGATGATAGAACTGATGCTATTATTGAGCAAAGAGTAAAAACAAATATTTTTATTGAAAAAGATTCTTTATCTTTTAATGAAGTTTTAGCTGAGAATTATCAATATGAAAAGCCAAAAGACAAAAAAGATAAGTTTAAAACAAATATCTATTTTTTTTATGAGACGATAAAAAAATTTATCGAACAAGATGGCAATGATATAAAGGATTTTATTGATTTTATCCTCTATGATGTTTCATTGCTTCCAATTTATACAGAAGCAGACAATAATGCAAAAGCAAGGGAAAAAGCACTGAAAATCTTTGAAACCATGAATAATAGAGGAATGATTCTTAACGACAGCGATATTTTTAAATCAAACCTTTATCAGATGGCAAATAGAGAAAATGAACAAGGTATTTTTGTTGAACTTTGGAAATCTTTTGATGAGAGATGTGATGCCATAGACGATAAGCTTATAGTTAGAGCTTTTAGGATTTATTCTTATATTATTAGAGGTAAACAAGGAATTAAAAGTTCAGAGATAGGATTAAGGGATTTTTTTGAAAAAACTGATTACTCACCTTTCAAGAAAAAATCTTATAAAGAAATCATGGAAGATTTAAACCAAATAGTAGATGCTGTTGAATTTTTTGAAATACAAAAACAAACATCAGATGATGAACTTGCTAAGTGGTTTCAGCTTATAGATTTGTACACCAATGCTTATCCAAAAGATACAATGATAGTTTTTTTAGTAAAAAATAAATTGATAAAGGATGAAAAAACTATCGAATTTGCAAAATCATTAGTAAGGCAATCTTATGCGAAAGGTTCAACAACATACATTAAATATGATATGTACGATTTGGCTATTAAAATTATTCATGATAAATTTGAACCTTTTTGTGATAAAAACTATTCTATGCCAGATGGTTTTGGAAGATTATATAGAGGATTTGAGCTTTTGGAAAAATATTTAGACTTAAGCCAAAAGTCAATATACCCATATAAATTAAAACGAAAAATGAGTTATGTACCAGAGCAAAAATCTAATATACTTTATGAAAGATTCTTTAGGGATGAAATATGAAAATTAAAAAAGCTGAACTAAAATATTTTAAATTTCATCAAAATTTAGCCGTGGATTTTGATAATAAAAATATGCTTATTTATGGAGAAAATGGAACAGGAAAAAGCTCTATTTATGAGGCTTTGTATTCAAATTTTTATCATCAAAAGAGATTAGATAAAAACATTGCACAAAATATCCAAGAAACTTATAGAAATAGAAAATTTCCAACAGAAGACTTGGAAGTTAATATTGAATTCAATAGCGGACAAACTCTAAATCGAAGCGAAAATAATTTGTATTCCAATGATACTTTAAATAATACAACAATTTATTTCGCAAATGAAAAAATACTTAATAGACTTACAAAAGAAAATTTTTATATTGCATTAAAAGATACTTTGATTGAGCATTTTCCTAAATTAAAAGAGCTAATTGATTTGTACAGTGATTTTGATAATATTGAAACTGTTAAGAGAAAAATTATTGAAGAAATTAAATCTGAAGACCCAAGTGAAATCTTAGACACTTTTAACAAAAAAATAGCATATGCTAACAGTAATTTTGAAACTAAATTTAAAGAAATATTCATTGATGATGAAATCAATAAAATAATAAATGAACATTTTGATGAAAAGTTTAAGATTTCATTTTCAATTACTCCTGCAAAATCAGGAGATAGTGATATTCTAGAATTCAATCCACCATTTATAAAAATAAAGATTGATGAAATTGAATGTGATGGAAAACTTTCACACCATTTTAATGAAGCGAAACTAAAACTTATTGGTGTGGCTATTTATTTTGCTCTTGCAAAAAAATATGAAGCTCAAGAAAATGGATTCAAACTTTTGGTATTAGATGATTTTTTGACATCCCTTGATATGGCAAATCGAAAACTAATTGTGAAATACATTTTAGAAGAATTTAAAGATTATCAAAAATTGATTTTGACCCATAATTTGCAGTTTTTTAATGTAGCAAAAAAACTTATTAACAAGCAATATAATACTGGCGAATGGAAAATGCAATTTTTATTCATTACTCAAGAAGAAAATGGATTTATTGCTTATTTGAAAGATAAAAGTAATGATTATCTATCTGAAGCAGAAAAATATTTGAAGGCTGGTGAATATCAAATAAGTGGCAATTTTTTAAGAAAAGAGTTTGAATCTTTAAGCGAAGAGTTAAGACAAATTTTAGAGTTAGGCGATACGGAATCGCTAAATCGAATAATAGAATTGATTAAAAAATATGACTCAAAAGAATATTACTATTTTGAACCACTTACTGTTATTGATTTTGTTATGGAAAAAATTACTCATTTGAAAAATAAACTTCAAGGTATCACTAATGACAAAGTTCAAGTTAATATTTTCAATGAAAAACTTAATGAAATAAGTACACATTTTATCAATCATAATGAAAAAGATAAAATAGAAGCCTTAGTGTCAATTATTAAAAAAATTGACTTTTATAGGGATATAACTTTTAATGCAACTTCCCATACAGAAAAAGAAATTGAAATATATAGGACAGAATGTAAACAAGGTATTGGTCTTTTAAAAGAGTTAAGAACAATACATTCTAAAATAAAAAAAGAAAAGGTAAAATAAAATATGAATAACTATATCCCAAAACCATCAAAATTTGACCCAGATACAAATGGGCATTTTGGAATCTTTGGTGGACGATATGTCCCTGAAACACTGATGCCAATACTCCTTGATTTGGAAGAAAACTACAAAAAATATAGATTTGATACACAATTTTGGGAAGAGGTAAATTATCTCCTCAAAGAGTATGTGGGTCGTCCAAATCCACTTTATTATGCGAAAAACATCAGTGATGAGATTGGTGCTAAAGTGTATCTTAAGCGGGAAGATTTGAATCATACAGGAGCACATAAAGTCAATAATACAATAGCTCAAGGATTGTTAGCTAAGAGGTTAGGGAAAACAAAAGTTATCGCAGAAACTGGAGCTGGGCAACATGGAGTGGCAACTGCTACAATAGCTGCTCTTATGGGATTAGAATGCACTATTTTTATGGGTGCAAAAGATGTGAAGCGACAAGAGCTTAATGTTTTTAGGATGAAGCTTTTGGGAGCAAAAGTTATCCCTGTTGAAAGCGGAAGCAAGTCGTTAAAAGATGCTATGAACGATGCTATACGATACTGGGTAACGAATGCAAGAGACACCTTTTATATTATTGGAACCGTTGCTGGTCCACATCCGTATCCCATGATGGTGCGAGATTTTCAAGCGATAATTGGCTGGGAAGCAAGGCAACAGTTTTTAAATATTGAGGGAAAACTTCCTGATTATGTACTTGCTTGTATCGGTGGTGGAAGTAATGCTATTGGTATGTTTAGTCACTTTTTGGAGGACAAAGATGTTCAATGTATTGGGATTGAAGCTGGTGGACATGGAATAGAAACCGATAAACACGGGTGCAGCCTTAAAAAAGGAAGCCCTGGCATTTTACACGGACAGTGTTCGTATTTGCTTCAAGATGAAGATGGACAAGTTATTGAAGCTCATAGTATAAGTGCTGGACTTGATTATCCAGGAATTGGACCAGAACATAGCTATCATCACGATCTGGGAACAGTTGAATACGACAATATTACAGATGATGAAGCAATGGAAGCTTTTGTATGGCTAAGTAGAAAAGAAGGGATAATTCCTGCTTTTGAATCAGCTCATGCAGTGGCTTACCTTAAAAAAGCAAAAGAAAGATTTGTTGGAAAAACTGTGATAATAAGCTTAAGTGGAAGAGGGGATAAAGATATGGTTCAAGCCAAAGAAATCTTAAAGTTTGACTAAATGATGACATTTTTAAGAAATCATTCTGGAAAAATAAGTTTTGTAATATTTTTTTTATTTTTTACATATCTCGGGTTTAATTTATATAACACCCCAGCTATTGGACTTGAAGCTAAGTTTTTATATCTTATGAAAGAGTACGGATATATCATACTTTTTGCTTGGAGTGTTTTGGAAGGTGAGTCAGGACTCGTTATGGCTGGTTTACTTTGTAGTACTGGAGATATGAATTTACCCTTGGCTATTTTTGTAGCTGGACTTGGTGGATTTGTTGGAGATCAGATTTATTTTTATATTGGAAGATATAATAAAACTTATGTTCATACAACTTTTAAGTCGCAAAGAAGAAAATTTGCATTTGCTCATCTTTTGCTTAAAAAATACGGTTGGCCAATAATCTTTGCTCAAAGATATATGTACGGGATGAGAACGGTTATACCAATTTCGATTGGGCTAACGCGATATGATGGAAAAAGTTTTGCAATTATCAATTTTATATCGGCTATATTCTGGGCATCTTTAACAATTTTACCTGTTTGGTATTTTGGAGATGAGATTTTAGAAATGATTAAGATAGCTAAAGCACATTGGTATTTTGCTTTACCTTTCGCTGGAGTTTTATTATGGGGTTTTGTGTCGTTTTTTAACAGAGCTACCAAAATACCGGATAGAAAGAATAGAATAAATACTGTAACAGAGTAAGAATTAGAATTTACAAAAGTTGAATTAGGAGAAAAATATGAAACTGAATTTAATAGAAGAAAAAATAAAAACAGAACTAGAGATAATCATCATAAAAAACAAAAATATAAAAGATGATATTGATATTTTAGGTAAGCTAGATTTTAAAGGCGAAGCTGACACAGCAGCACTTTTACCTGAACTTGGTAAATTATATATTGGTTGCGGGGATGAAACTAGCGATAATATAAGATGTGCGGTGGCAAGTGCTATGCGAATATTTGCAAGTACAAATTTTACTGAAGCCCTGATTGAGATGTGTGAAGTGGGAGAAAATGATAGTTATTTGAGTGAAATAGTTGAGGGAATTGAGCTCGGAAGTTATGAATTTACAAAATACAAAAGTAAAAAAGATGATAAGAAAAAAGCTAAAAAGACTATAAACATTGTAGTTTCAAAAGTTGATCCTAAAACAATTGAGATTTTTGAAGATGCTATAAATCTTGCAAACAGTGTAAATATGGTACGAGATTTTGTAAATACTACACCTGAAGATTTTTATCCAAAAGTTATGGCAAAAAAAGCTAAAAAAATAGCAATTGAAAATGATTTAGAGATAAAAATATTCGGAGAAAAATATTTTGCTGAGCAAAAAATGGGCGCAATCAGTGCAGTTGGAAGGGCTAGTCGCCATGAATCAAGACTTATTCATATGACATATAAACCTGTAGATGCTATCAAAAAAATTGTTTTGATCGGGAAAGGTTTAACTTATGATAGCGGTGGACTTAGCCTAAAACCAGCGGATTTTATGGTAACTATGAAGTCTGATAAAAGTGGTGGAAGTGCAGTCTTAGGAATAATAAATGCTGTTGCTAAGATGAAATTACCTATTGAAGTTCATGCTATTGTTGGAGCTGTTGAAAATATGATTGGGGGCGATGCTTATAAACCAGATGATGTTTTGGTGGCAAAAAATGGAAAAACTATCGAAGTGAGAAATACAGATGCTGAAGGGCGACTTGTATTAGCGGATTGTTTATGTTACGCACAAGATGAGATAGCAGATTTTGACTATATGATTGATTATGCGACACTTACTGGGGCTTGTGTTGTTGGAGTTGGGCATTACACAACTGGAATTATGGGCAATAATATCGCGATAAATAACCAACTTCAAGAGTGTGCTATAAGAAGTGGTGAGCTTGCAACGGTGCTTCATTTTAACAAATATCTTAAAAAAACTATCAAAAGTAAAATAGCAGATATTTGTAATATTTCAAATACAAGATATGGTGGAGCGATAACTGCTGGGATGTTTTTGGATGAATTTGTAAAAGAGGAAAATAAGCAAAAATGGATACATTGTGATATTGCTGGACCTGCTTATGTTGAAGAAGTTTGGGGTTGTAATCCTCATGGGGCAAGTGGAGCAGGGGTGCGATTTACTGTTGAGTTTTTGAAAAATCTTATGGAAAAGTAGAGTGTAATCATGGCGAACAACGAATACAAAAAACTTCAAAAGTTAGCCGATGAGAGGGCTGAAGTTTATATCAGTGAACTTTTTAAAGCTCTTATTGATGAAGCAGAAGCAGAGGTGGAACAAATAGAGCCAAATGAATTGTATGTTCTCGATGATGATATGCTTTTGGTAGATGTCAGAGAACCTGAAGAGTTTGGAAGTGGATATATCAATGCGCATAATAATCTTACCATTCCTAGGGGAAAATTAGAATTTATGGCTATTAAAAAGATAGCAGAAGTGTATGGGCAAGATGCAAAGATTGTCACCTATTGCTTGAAAGGTCCAAGGGGGAGTTTAGCTGCATATCAGCTTAAAAAGATGGGTTTTACAAATGTGAGAAATTTGAAAGGTGGTATTTTGAATTGGCTTGAGCAAGGAAATACAATTCGTAGTTATTTGGGGGAACTTACTCTTGCTAAAAAGTTATAAACGATGATTAAAATACTTTTACTTGAAGATGATGAGCTTTTTGCTGAAACATTGATAGATAGTTTGGAGGAATTTGGGTATAAAATATCGCATACTTCAAATGGAGAAGCTTTTCTGCAAGTAGCCTATGAAGATAATTTTGATATTTATCTTCTCGATATCAATGTTCCTCTTCTCGATGGTATAGGTAGTTTAACACAAATTAGAAAATTAGGAAACAATACACCAGCTATTTTTTTAACTTCTTACAAGGATAAAGAGACACTCAAAAATGGATTTTTAAGTGGGTGTGATGATTATTTAACGAAGCCTTTTGATGTTGATGAATTGCATTTACGGATAAAGTCTCTTTTAAAACGAAGTGGAAAAGTGCTTGATGTTATCGCATTTGATACGATTGTTTATAATCCAATTAATCAGACAATGACAAAAGATGGTATCGATATGGCTTGTGGGCAAAAAGTAAATGAACTCTTTAAATTATTTTTTGAGAATAGAGGTAAAATTGTCACAAAAGAGATGATAATAAAGCGACTTTGGAGTTATGATGAAGAATATAGCGAAGGTTCACTTCGTGTGTATGTTGCAAAACTTCAAAAACTTTTTGACACTAAAAAGATACACAATATAAAAAGTGTTGGTTATAAAGTTGACTTCTAAATATAAAAACTTTTTAATTTCAAATTATATTATCGTTGGATTTATTATTCTTACGACTCTTGCTACACACTACATTTTTCTGGTTAATGTTGGTTTTTCTCAAAGCTCATTTTTCCCGATTACTTTTTTTTTAGTATTTGGAGGACTATTTTTGTATAAATATCTCAGTAGTACTATTTTTGATGAACTTTTCAAAAGTGATACTCAAATTGATGATATGATAAAAAAAACCCTTCATGAACTCAATACTCCTGTAGCAACAATCAAGATGAACAAAAAAATGCTTGAAAAAAATCTTGTAAATGAAAAAGATATAAAACGACTTCAAAGAATTGATGAATCGTGCGATAATTTACTCTCTTTGTATCAGCATATGGAATACGAGATAAGTGCAAAAATAGATAAAATTAAATCACAAAAGTTTGATATTTTGGAAATAGTTGAAAAATCTCTCAATAAAGTTGATGATATAAAGCAAGGTATTGTTATGGAAAATAATATCAAAAGTGATTTTCTTAATGGAGATAGATATGGTTTTTTGATAGTAATTGATAATTTGCTTTCAAATGCAATCAAATATAATAAAAAAGATGGAGTAATAACTCTCTCAAACGAAAATCATATTTTAAAAATTGAAGATAGCGGTTGCGGAATAGATACTCAAAATATTTTTAAGATATTTGATAAATACTATCAAGTTGATGTTGAAAATCAAGGAATTGGACTTGGGCTAAGTGTAGTGAAAGAATATTGTGACAAAAACAATATCCCTATAAAAATAGATGCGACGGTTGGTGAAGGAACTATTTTTTACCTTAATTATGAGAAACTTTTGGGATAAAAATAGAAAAACAAGCACCCTTATAATACAATCCTTCAATCTCTTTATCAATATTTTGAACTGATAATTCCCCTCTCATATTATTTTCTATAATATCTCTACTTGCATAAAGTCCTATTCCTGTACCAATAGATTGATGTTTTGTAGTGAAATAAGGATCAAATATTTTATCAATTATAGCTAATGGAATCCCACCAGCATTGTCTATAATTTTGATGATATTATAATTTTCATCCTCATCTATATCTATATAAATAGCTTTACTATCATTTTTTGATTCAAGTAAAGCATCTTTTGCATTGCTAAGAAGATTGAGAAGTACTTGCGAAATTTCATTTGAAAGCCCAAAACATTTATTTAAAAATAGGGAGTCTTTCATATATATCTTGATTTTATTTTCACTAAAATCTTTATCCACAATACTAAGAGTAATCAGTAAAATTTCAAATAAGTCACATTCTCTTTGTTTGTCATCTACTCGTAAAAAACCTGTAAAATCGACTATAGTTTGATTTAAAAATTTTGTATGTCCTAAAATTTGATTTAGCGTATCACTTATATCGTTTTCTTTATGGACATTAAGTTCCATTTTCAAATTCATACCAGAAGCAAGAGAAGATATTGCACTTAAAGGTTGTCTCCATTGATGAGCAATATTTCCAATCATTTCAGCCATCCCCTCATACCTTGAATGTGAAAGAGAATGTCTAAGCTTATAAGAATTTTCATCCATTTTGAGATAAGTTTTTTCTACTAAAGCTAAGAATTGTGAAAAATTTTTACTATTCACCGAATGAATATCGCTTAATCCACACTCCAATAATTGCTCATTCAGAAGTGATTTTATTTCAATTTCTGATTTTTCAAATTGTTTTATCTCAATTTTCATACATAATTCCTATTTTATAAATTTGATATCCGCAGTTATCTTCAGTTTTTCAAAATAATTTTTAAGATATTCATTCTCTCTCCCCGTCATAATTGTGTTGAAAATAGTATCTTGTACAGTTTCAAATGGAATCTTTTCAACATTGGTTTTGCTCATTACAAAAACCATATTATATGTTTTATTTTCAGCAAATATACTTGAAAATGATTTTTCATTTGTTTGAGATAAAATATATCTCATTTGAGGTGAAACAGTGTCTATATTAAATGTTGTATTGGTTGCTTCAAGATTTGAATCTATCAATAATGAATTTATTTTCAGTTTTTCAAGAAGATTTTTATCTTTAGACATATAGTGAATAGCTTCTACTTTTTTCGCAATTTGAAACTGAGATGCATTATTGTTGTAGTAAATTTTTAAATCTTCTTCGTTTGCCATAATAAGATTATTTGCAGATATTGCCGAAATAAGTTTTTGATGTCTTAATTGCAATCTAATTTTCTCTATAAAAGCCTCATAATTTTCTTGTTGTTTGACGGCATTTTTAAATTCGAATGATAACATTTTATTATTTTTTGCTATCTTTTCTATGTAAGTATCTACATCAAAATTATCAACATTTATATTAAATTTTTCTAAAGATTGTTGATATAAAGCTTCATCGATAAGAGTTGCTATGGCGGTTTCTTTTGTTACTTTTATTTCAGTCATCTTATTGTCAATATCTTCAAGCGTTATTGGATAGTCATTTACACTGATAGCTATCGCATTGATAAGCCCAGCTTGAAGGTGTAAACCAATAAAAAATACCATAAAAACTAAAAACTTCTTCATATTCATATCCTTTTTTTAAAGTGACTATTTTATCATAAATAGTGTGAAATCATTATCTAAATAGTTATTTTTTGTTTGTATTTTTGGAGTTAAGCTAGAACAAAAAGAGAGTACTTCCTCAATCTTAATATTGTTAAAACTTTTGTTTTTGAGGAAATTAAAGATAAATCCTTTTTTTGAATGCAAAAAACAATTCTCGATAAAATGATAAAATTCATCTTTTTGTAAAATATTCATAGCACCACTGCAAACATAATAATCAGAAAAAAGAAGGGTGTCTTGTAAAATATCTTTTTGATAAAAATCTACATTTTCAAATCTGTTTTTTGAGATTTTTATCATCTCTTCTTCGCAGTCAATCCCTATGTATTTAAAATCAGTAAAATGATTGAGTTGCAAATATTTGTAATACTCACCAAAACCACAGCCCGCATCGATAATTGTAGTATTCTTTAGATCTTGTTTGAGAAAATCTGTTATTATCTCAAATCTTTTGTATTGTGTATATTCACTGTTCCATTGTACTCCTTGGGGAGAAATGCCATATTTTTGGATACTTTTTTCGTAAAATTTTTTATTTTTTGAAGCAGTTATTGCATATCCTTTGCTTGCTCTATTGTGACACCATTGTCATGAATAAATTTTGAGATTACGGCTGAATTTGTATGCTCGTATGCTTTTTCATACACTATTCTTTTGATACCACTTGCGATTAAGTTTTTGCTACATTCACTGCAAGGTTCAAGTGTGACATAAATGGTAGCTCCTTCTATACTTATCCCTTTTCTAGCAGCCCAAATGATAGCATTCATCTCAGCATGAATTTCGTAAGTTTTACTCCATTCGTGGTGTTCGGAGGTATAATTTCCGTCCCAATAGTCGCAACAATTTTGAAATCCAGCAGGTGTACCATTGTATCCAGTGCTCAATATCCTTCCCTCTTTTACAATCACGGCACCCACTTGCTTTGATACACATTTGCTAGCACTCGCGATTTCAGTTGCAATATTTATAAATATTTTGTCATGTATCATTTGTATTCGTTCCTTCAGTAAGTCTTTTTATGTTAGTATTGTAACTAGTTTTAACAAAAAATAGGCGGTAGCGATGCAACTCAAACATATAATTTCAAAAGATATAAAGATAGCTCGTCAAGACGATACCCTCATTTACCTTATAGATATGATGAGAGACCATATGATAAGTTCGGTTATTGTAATTGATGAATACAACAAACCAATTGATATTATAACGGAAAGAGATATTGTAAAAATAGTTGCAAAACATCAAAATGTTAAAAATCTTACGATTAGTGACATCAGTCATAAAAAAGATTTATTTATTCAAAATGAAGATGCTGACATATATGATGCCTATGAATTGATGTTAAGCTTTGAAAATAGACATATTGTGGTTACTAATATTGACAATCAGATAGTAGGTATAGCAACACAAAGTGATTTTCTAAAATATTTGGATTCAGAACTCCTGACAAAATTGAAATCTGTAAGGGATGTGATGATTTTAAGTGTTGTTACTCTTTCCCCTAATGATACTTTAAATGATGCAGCGATTTTAATGATTGAAAATAATATTAGTTCTTTGGTTATTGTTGATGAAAATAATTTTCCAATTGGAGTTGTTACTGAACGAGATATGGTGAAATATGCAAATAATTCTTCAATGGAAGAGATTGTAATAAAAAATATAATAGGGAAACATTTATATAAAGTTTTTCCAGATGCCTCTTTGTATAATGTCTTGGAGATAATGAAAGAGTATAAAATACGACGAGTTGTGGTTGCCGATAACAATAATAAATTGGTTGGATTGGTGACAAGAAATGATATTTTAAAATCAATTCGGTCTAAAAAATTAGAGATTTTAACTTCAAATTTAAGACAAAAGAATTTTGAATTAGAGATAATAAAAAAACAAGAAGAGGAGCTTAAACTCTTAGAAATAGCTATCAAATCATCTCCTGATGGGATTATAATAACAGATATAGACTCAAAAATAAAGTGGTGCAATCAAGCATTTGAAGAGCTTACTGGATATAGTAAATTTGAAATTCTTGGGAAAAAACCAAAAGATTTACTTCATTCTGGCATTCAATCAAAAGAATTCTACACAACTCTTTGGGAAACAATACTTTCTAGAAAAAGTTTCAAAGGTGAAATTAAAAACAAAAAGAAAGATGGGTCAATTTATGATGAAAAAATAACAATCTCACCACTTGTCGATAAAGCTGGAAACATTACCCATTTTGTGGCTATTAAAGAGGATATTACGGAACGCAATTTGATGGTTGCCAAAATAAATACAATTGCACATTTTGATGTATTAACCTCTCTTCCAAATAAATTTTCCCTTATGAATGAAATCTCACAATCGATACTCAGAACAAATCGAACCGGTGCAAATGCAGCTCTTTTAATTCTTGGTATGGATGGTTTTAAAGATATTAACGAAAGCTTTGGTCATAGTATAGGCGATGAACTTCTCGTTTTGAT
Source organism: Helicobacter pylori PMSS1 (assembly GCA_945883785.1). GTDB lineage: Bacteria > Campylobacterota > Campylobacteria > Campylobacterales > Arcobacteraceae > CAIJNA01. The sequence goes on along the minus strand of CAMCYD010000020.1, from coordinate 1,249 downwards.
TTCAGAACAGATAAAAAAATATGCACGAATGAGTGATTTTGTGGCGAGAATAACAGGTGATGAGTTTGCTATATTGATTGAAGGAGTTGAAGAAATTGAATCGTTGGCCATTGTTGCTGAAAAGTTTATAGAAGATATCAATAAAACTTGGAATCTTTCAAATGGTGAAAGTGTTTATTTGAGTTGCACTATTGGTATCTCAACATATCCAAAAATAGCAAAAAATGCGAATGAATTATTTCAATATAGTGATGCAGCACTTTTTCTCGCAAAAAAAGAAAATAAGGGTAAATATAGATTTTACAATGATAATATTACGCAAAATACAAGAAAAAATATTCAAATCATAGCAAATCTAAAACAATCGATTTTAAAAAATGAATTTGTAGTTTTTTATCAACCCCAAATAGATATGACTACAAATAAAATAATAGGAGCTGAAGCACTTGTACGATGGCTTCAAAATGGTGAGATTATAAGTCCATTGAATTTTATTCCAATAGCAGAGGCAAGAGGTTTAATTTCAGGTATTACAAGTTTTGTGATCAATCAAACTTGCATTGATTTGAAAGAATTTGTGGAGATTGTTGGAAAAGACTTTTTTAAAGTTTCAATTAATATATCATCAATTGAACTCAATAACTCTATCGTAGAAGAGATTAGAGAGGTAATCGGGAAATATGCAATAAACAAAAGTAATTTTGGAATAGAGATAACTGAATCTATTTTCATACGAGATATAAATAAGGTAATCCGAGTGCTGGATAGATTTAAAGATGATAATTTTCTTATCTCTATGGATGATTTCGGAACAGGTTATTCGTCGTTAAGTTATTTAAAACAGCTTCCAATTGATATTTTAAAAATCGATAAAAGCTTTGTAGATGGACTTCCAGACAATCAAAATGATGCACAAATTACAAAAGCAATTATCTCTATGGCAAAAACATTAGGATTAAAAACTTTAGCTGAAGGGGTTGAAACTATAGAACAATTAGAATTCTTAAAAAATATAGGTTGCGATTATTATCAAGGGTATTATTTTAGTAAACCAATCAATAAAGAGGAATTTATAAATATTTTAGAGCCACTTGCAAATTCAAACAAATGATTATAAACAGTTTCAATCATCATCTTTTTACTTTAAAAATAACCATTTGCGAAGGAGCAAAAAGTGATTTTTAAAGCGAAAATCTAATAATTGCTACTATTCATACTCAAAATCTTTGAATTTGCAAGTGGCTCTTTA
>CAMCYD010000019.1 GCA_945883785.1 Helicobacter pylori PMSS1 | reverse complement strand
ACCAAAATATGGGAAAATTGTTAAAGATTATGAATGATTTTTTATAACACTTGAACACTTGTGTTATAATTTTAACTCAGAAAATATTCTTAACTAAAGTGTTCAAGTAAAACTGAAAACAGTGTTCAAGTTCTCCGATTTAGGCAGTTTATTAATTGGGATAAACTTATTTGGTGCAAATTGTGATGGTGCTATTGAATGTGCTGAAGTTGATTTGATAAAAGTTGATAAAGAGCTCAATAATGTGTATAAAAAATTAAATACTAAAATAAACAATCAACAAAAAGAAGCACTTAAAAAAGCTCAAAGAGCTTGGCTTCAATACCGAGATAGTGATTTGGAATTTAGTTCAAGCTTACCTTCAACGGCTATGGGACAACATCTAATTGCCAATGAGTTGTATGAAAAAACTGTAAAAACACAGCATAGAGTACATGAGCTTACTGGCTACCTATCAACATTTGAATAAGAATAAAGGAAAATTATGAAAAATCTTTTAAAAATAGTGTTTATTTGGGAGATTTTCTCTTCATATAGTTTTGCTGGAGAAGAATTAACCAAATTAAATAAAGCTGTTTATGGTGCTTGTCTAGATAGAACTATGGAGATGAATACACCAAAAGAATTAAAAAAATTCGTATGCGAATGTTCTGTAAATGTTATTAAATCTGCAATTAAGAATGATAAAAATGCACGATTTGTAAATAATGTTACCACAGGAAAAGGGGATTTTACCCAAGAGCAACAAGATATTTTATTTAACTTTATTGCTATTTCTATAGATATGTGTGCTGCTTTTGATTTATAAAAGGGGACGAAGATGATAAAGCCAAAAAACTTCCATTCTTAAATTTCAAAAAAGTCTCAAAGCTGGGGATTATGTAGCAGGTGGGATTGTTTGGAAAGTTGATGGAAATTTAGTTGTTGTCGATACTGGAAATAGAAGACTCGTAAGTCAAAGACGAGACCAAACTTACCCAAGAGTACCGCAAGATTTGATGCCACTTTTTATGGATGAGATTACTGGTAGAGCTAAATATTAGCTCACTAGTTTTTCGATACCTGAACACTACGGACAAAACAGCTGACTAAAGTCAGCTTTACATTATTTTTGATACAATCATCAAAATACAAGTAAGGATTTAATATGCAAATAGCTTTAAATATCAATCAAAATGAATTAAATAATGAGTTTTTATCTCTTATGAAGCAATTGTTTCAAAAAGAAAATGTGAGTGAAATTGTTGTAAAAAAAGAGAAAATTCAATTTGAAGAGTTTGATAGCTCTATTCCTCTTGATAAAGTTTTAAGTGATATTTCAAAAGCTGGATATAGCACAGAGTTTATAGAAGATTTAAGTTCTGGACTTAAAAAAACGATTTATTAAAATGATACTTTTACCACTTATTGAGGAACAACTGGGCTATTTATCAAAACATAATTTATTGAAAAAGTTCCAAAAAGCTAAAGAGTTATTTGAAATAAATATCTATCATCCTTCTTTAAATGTTGAGATACTTGAACCAAAACATCTTAAATTGTACTCTTTCAGACTAGACAAAAAATATAGAGTTGTATTTGTTATCTTAAATGGCGATGCAAAAGTAGTAAGTATCACAAATCACTACAAATAATTTTTACCCATTCGTTTATCAGCATTTGAAATTGTTACAGAGGTGACTATTTTAAAAATATAAAATAGTCACTTTTCAGAGTTTTAAGAGTCGCAGTGTCCTCCACCACAACATCCTCCACTTTTTGAAGCTTTCTCAGCCTCTTTTTTAGCTGCTTGTTCTTTTTGATACGCTTGACCCTCAGCACTACAAGCACTTACACCTGCTGGAAGATTTGGTTGGATTTCACTATTTCCTATCTGTCCATTTGCATTTGCTTTTTCGATTTGCTCCCAGAGTTGTTGTGCAGCTTGAAGGTATTTTTTCCCTGTTTTACTATCTGGATAAAAATACACAATTGGTTTTCCATCATCTCCACCAACTCTGATACTTGGCTCGATTGGGATATTTGCGAGCACTTTTGTATTGTACTCTTTAGCCAAGTCATCACAAGTCCCTTTTCCAAAGATATCACTCTCTTCACCACATTTTGGACATACAAAACCACTCATATTTTCGATGATTCCAGCGATTGGGATATGAAGTTTACTAAACATCTCCAAACTTCTTCTACTATCATCTAAAGCTACATGTTGTGGTGTTGTTACATTTATTCCAGCTGCAACTGGAACACTTTGAGCAAGAGTTAACTGTGCATCACCTGTTCCTGGAGGCATATCAATAATCATACAATCCAACTCACTCCACAAAACATCTCGCAACAATTGTTGAATAGCTTTTTGGATCATTGCACCTCGCCAAACAAGAGCTTTCCCCTCCTCTACAAGGCTTCCCATAGACATAACTTCTACACCATAAGCCTTATAAGGCATTATTTTATTTCCTACGATTTCAGGTTCTTGCCCATCAATTCCCATCATACGAGGGATATTTGGACCATAAATATCAGCATCTAAAAGCCCTACTTTTTTTCCTTGCATAGCAAGTGCGATAGCAAGATTTACTGATGTTGTTGATTTTCCAACCCCACCTTTTCCGCTACTTACCATTACAAAGTTTTTAACTTGCGGAGTCATATTATTTCCACTCATTGAGTTACTCATCTGTTTTGGTGCTTGAGGTTTAGAGATAGCGATATTTAAGTCGATTGCCCCTAGCATTTTTAATTCTTTTGTGATAGATTCTCTTATCTCATCTTCAACTTCTTTGGCACTTGAAGTTATTTCTACATACACAGCAACTTTATTTCCATCCACTGCTATATCTTTGACAAATCCAAAATCTACGATAGATTTTGCAAATCCTGGATAAGAAACGAGCGATAATTTTTCTTTTATATTTTCAATTGTAATCATACAAATCCTTTTTTAGCTTGTAAGTGCCACCAATTAATTAAACTCAATAAAAAAGAGTTTAATTAATTGGTGGCACTTATTTTTGGGAATTCTAACTAAGTAAGATAAAATTAGTCTTAATTAAAATTTGTGTTTTTATTTTGTCGCTAAAGTCGGATGAGCAGCAACTATTTCCCTTGTAATTTTATAGCTACAAAATTTTGGTCCACACATTGAACAAAATTCTGCTTCTTTAAACACATCTTGAGGCAAAGTTTCATCGTGAAATTCCCTTGCTTTGTCGCTATCAAGTGCAAGCTCAAACTGTTTATTCCAATCAAAATTATATCTAGCATCACTCATCGCATCATCAATATCTCTAGCACCTTTTCGTCCTCTTGCGATATCTGCTGCGTGTGCTGCTATTTTATAAGCGATTATCCCAGCTCTTACATCTTCAGCATTTGGTAGTCCCAAATGCTCTTTTGGTGTCACATAACAAAGCATACTACATCCATGCCAACCGCCAATTGCAGCTCCAATAGCACTTGTGATATGGTCATATCCAGCTCCAATATCACTTACAAGTGGCCCAAGTATATAAAATGGAGCTTCATGACAGTATTCTCTTTCAAGTTTCATATTTCTCTCAATTTGATTAAGTGGCACATGCCCCGGACCTTCAATCATCACTTGCACATCTCGTTCCCAAGCTCGTAAAGTAAGCTCTCCTAAAATTTTTAGTTCATTTAATTGTGCTTCATCACTTGCATCAGCTAAACACCCAGGTCGTAAACTATCGCCCAAAGAAAGCGAAACATCATACCTAGCACAAATATCTAAAATTGCATCGTAAGCATCAAAAAATGGATTTTCTTTGTGATAATGCATCATCCAAGATGCCATCAAACTTCCGCCACGACTTACTATTCCCATCTTTCTTTTTGCGATATTTGGCATATTTTCCAGTAAAAATCCAGCATGAATTGTGAAGTAACTCACCCCTTGAATAGCTTGTTTTTCTAAAGTTGAAAGCATAGTTTCAATATCAAGTTTATTTACGTCTCCACCACAATCATGGATGATTTGATAAATAGGCACTGTTCCAATTGGCACATAAGAGTGAGCAATAACAGCTTCTCTGATGCTATCTAAATCCCCGCCTGTACTTAAATCCATAATCGTATCAGCCCCGTATTTGAGGCAAACATCGACTTTGTCAATCTCCCCTTGAATATCACTTGCAAGAGAAGAACTTCCTATATTTGCATTGATTTTACAAAGACTTTTTATTCCTATCGCCATAGGTTTTAGGTTTTTGTGGTTTACATTTGCGGGTATTATCATCCTACCTCTTGCAACTTCACTTCTTATAAGTTCAACATCTACATTCTCAACCTTTGCTACATACTCCATATGAGGGGTAATGATCCCTTGTTTTGCATAGTGCATTTGTGTTCTTACTTTGTCATTTTTATGAGTTTCTAACCAATTAATCATTATTGTATTCCTATTGATATTTTAAAATTGGTGGATTATATGGGATTTAACCATAAGTTTTTCTTAGTCTTTTTTTTTAGTCACTCCAAACAATACCAAATCAAAATGATGTCAAATAGTTGTATTATAAAACATATGCTATATTTTCAAAATGTACAAATATTCACTTTTAGACAATCCAATTGTTATTTTTATTCTATTAATCTTTGTGGGTATTGTCAATATATTTTTGCCTGTTCATTTTTTGTCTTTACTTCTAGCAGGTGTTGTTTATGCAGCATTTGCAAAGTCTTTAGAGAAAGAACATTATTATTCATTGGGCTTTATGATTGTGGCCTTTTCTATCATCGAATTAGCACAAGGATTAAAACTTTTTAGCCTCTCTTTATTGGCATTTCTTATTTATATATTTATCGCTCCTAGATTAAAAAGTGCCCTTACTTCAATAAAAATATTTTCACTTATTATTGTCTTTATTTTTTATGTTGGAATTGTGTTGCTCTACAACTTTTTGGGAGAAATCTCTTATGAGCTTGCTGGTATTTTTCTAACTAATTATCTTATTGATATAGCAATTTTAGGTATTTTGCTTTGAGAGTTTTGGTTGTAATCTATTTTGCTATCGCTATTTGTATTTTGATACTTGCAAGGGTTTTTAGTTTAAGTATTGGTTCAAATGAATATTATGCAAATTTATCTCATAAAAATTATTTAAAACAAGAACACACTCCCCCTCCGCGAGGTGCCATTTTAGATAGAAATGGGGAATATTTAGCTATCAATAAACTTGGATTTAGAATCACAGTCAAACCACATCTTAGAAATCCAGAAACAATTCATGAATTAGAAAATATTTTTAGATTAATTTCAAAATATTTTCCAGTGTATTCGTATAAAGATTTAGAAAAACAATATGAAAAAGAAGATGGTATCTACAATCATGAAGATATCATACTTGTTGAGCATATCCCTTATGATGATTTTTTTAGATACTATCCTATTTTTAATTCAAATGACTACATAAACATCAAATCTTCAACAAGTAGATTTTATCCCTATGGTGTTGTTGGAGCACACTTTATAGGCTATTCAGGGAGAGTTTCTATACCTGATATTGATAAAGATGAAAAACAAAAACATTTTGAAACAATAGGGAAAAGTGGTCTTGAAAAATATTACAATAGAGAGCTTCAAGGGGAGCTTGGAATTAAAACAATCAAAGTAAACTCTGTATATAAAATAGTAGGCATCGCTGGGGACAAGCCCCCCATTGCTCATAACATCCATACCACTGTTGATATTAGATTGCAACAATATATTCATGAAAAGTTTGCAGACCAAGCAGGGGCAGTTATTGTTATGAATGTTCAAAATGGTGAAATACTTGCAGGGGGAAGTTTTCCAGAATTTGATAATAATATTTTTGTAAATGGTGTAAGTCATGATGATTGGGAAAAAATCACAAACGATTTCAACCATCCATTTACAAATAAACTTATCAATGGAAAATATCCACCTGGTTCAATCATCAAAATGGGAGTAGCTATTTCTCTTTTGGAACATGGTGTGAGTCCTGATACTACGGTATATTGTACTGGTTCAATGCCACTTGGAAATAGAGTATTTAGATGCTGGAAACAAGAAGGACATAATGAAACAGGATTTGTAAAGGCCATAAGAGAAAGTTGCGATGATTTCTTCTATAAAGGAAGTCTCAAAATTGGGATAGATGCTATGCACGATACTTTACAAAAATTTGGAATGGGAGAAAAAACTGGCGTTGATCAACCCAACGAATCAATCGGGATAAATCCTAGCAAATTTTGGAAATCTCAAACTCTAAAAGCTCCTTGGTATCAAGGAGAAACGGTTGTTTCTGCTATTGGTCAAGGATTTTTAACAGTTACCCCTATACAAATTGCAAGATATACAGCTTCATTGGCAACTGGAAAACTCATAACACCGCATTTTCTAAAAGATGATAAAGCAATAAAAAATAAAGATTTAAATGTATCTTTTAGTCATCTTTCCCTTGCTAGACAAGGTATGTATGAGGTTGCAAACCAAAATGCTGGAACTGCTGTCAATAATGTAAGAAACACTTTGATTAAAATGGGTGCAAAAACTGGAACAGCTCAAGTTATAAGTATTCCGCAATCTGAGAAAAAAAGGATGCAAGAGCATGAATTAGAGTATTTTCAAAGGTCACATGCTTGGTTAACATCTTTCGCTCCTTATGACAAACCACAATACAGCGTGACTGTTTTGGTTGAGCATGGTGGGCATGGAGGAAGTGCGGCTGGGGAAATAACTGGGGATATCTATAATAAACTTTTAGAACTTGGGTATATCGACAACAATGCCACAAAATAATTTTCACTCTTCTTGATGAAAATCAAGCGATAGGCGTTCTTTTTAGATTAAAATTTTGTATGAAATTAGAAAAATATATCCAAGAGGTTGATACACTTCAAACTTATTTTCAATACTTTTGTCAGCACAATCATACCAATCAAGTGATTCAAAATAATTCTCATAGCTATAAAAATAATGATTTTGATGAAACATTAAAACTTTGTGATGAATGTTTTGAAACTCTGAAATATTCACTTGAACGGTTACAAAATTGTCAGTATGAAGAAAAACCACGATGTCGAACTTGCAAGACACCTTGTTATGAAAAAAGTTATTGGAAAAAATTAGCCAAAGTGATGGTATATAGCTCTTTACGACTCAAATTAAGTAGTTTTATAGATAAGCTAAAAATCTCCTAGTTTTAAATAATCTTCTCTTGTATTGATATTTGAAAACTGCTTTTTATCTTCAAAAAAAACTATTTGAAGTTTTACTTTTTGTGTAAGAAGAGTGTTTATTTTATGGTTATCAGCACTGAGCATTTCAGTGATTTTTCCTAAAATAGTGCTATCAAATACCCCAATAAGATTATGAATTTTATCATTATCTCGACACACAGTGACATCAAAATCTTTATCGTATGATTTTTCGATAAGTTTTTGTATAGTTTCCTCTTCTAAAAGTGGAGTATCCACAGAGATAATAAATACTTTTTCCTCTTGCAAAGTTTGGAATATTGAGTTCAAAGCTACCATTGGAGAATAAACTTCACTTTCATCATAGATGATTTGACAAGGAAAATCAAATTTATCAGATTTACTTGAGAGATATATATTTTGAAATATTTTAGATAATTTATCGTGCTGAAATTCAATAAGAGTTTCAAATCCACCAAAAGGGAGAAGCGATTTATCTTCCCCCATTCGGCTACTTTTCCCACCACTTAAGATAATACAAGGGATATTTTTGATTTTATGCAATAAGTGTCTCCAACTAATTAATCTCTATTTGAGCCATAGCATAACTCTCAACAATTCCTATATCTCTATGATACACATCATTTAAAAAGGTATTTATTTTTCCCAAATATGCCGGTAAAACATCATTTGAAAAATCTATCTCTTTTTTGTTTAAACTTTCTAAAAAATCAAAAATAGAAGGCTCACAAATATACACTGCACCATTTGCAAGATTTGATGGAGGATTTTGCACTTTTTCATAAAATTGTTGCACCACTCCAAAACTATCAAGCTCAACAATTCCACAGCTACTTGGATTGGGTGTTTTAAATGTCATCATTGTGATACAACAATTTTGAGGTCTATCATTATGGGCTTTCATAAAGGCTTCAAAATCACAAAAAGAGAGGTTATCCGCATGTACTAACATAAAAGCTTCTTTGCTTTTGTTTACCTTGTCCTTTAAACTCTCTTTGAGAAAAAAATCTTTATTAGCCAAAACAGTCCCTCCAGTATTTAACAGTTTCTCCTCATACACCAAAGTTATTTTCTCTTTGTAGCTACTATTTTTGACAAATTCTTCTACTTGAGTGTGCAAATAGGAAGTGTTAATCAAAAACTCGTTAACCCCAGCTTGTGTTAAATTTTCTAGCCAATACTCTAAAAGTGGTTTCCCGTTTATTGGTACTAAACATTTTGGTATAGTATTCGTGATGGGACGAAGTCTTGTCCCTTTTCCAGCTGCCAAAAGTAAAGCTTTCAACTACTCTAACTCTTTTAAAATTTCATCTTTTTGAATAGGAATATTTCCAACCCGACTCACTTGAATAGCAGCAGATATTGAGCCTAAATAACCAGCTTCCCAAATAGTAGCTCCAACAGCTAAAGCCATTGAACTAGCTGTCAGCAAGCTATCCCCTGCTCCACTTACATCTTTTACTACATTTCCAAGTGCTGCAATATTATCTGTTAAAAGCTCGTCTTTAGAGCTATTATATATCATAATCCCCTCAGCACCCAGTGTTGTAAAAATATATTTTGCATTTGATTTTTTCATTAATCTTTCGCTTGCAACAACAAGCCCTGATTCAAAATCCCCCAATGAAAGTCGAATTTCTCTTTCAGTTGGAGTTACAAGTGACATATTTTTAAATTTTGAAATATCACCAATTTGAGAAGAACTTTGAGAATCTGCCGACATCATAATATTCTTTTCATAGCCTAAAGTTGCAAGGGTATAAATGAGACTTGCTCCCAATACACCATAACTAAAATCGGAAAAAATTATCAAATCATATCCATCTAATTTTTCTTTTAAATCATCAAGTATTGTTTTTTCAATATTTTTACCTATATTATGTTGTTTAAGATGATTTACCCTTAAAAGTGTTTTCCCAGAAGCTCTAAATCTTTGCTTTAAAGTGGTTGGTCTAGTTGCGTCTTTGTAAAGATTTACATCGATACCCAATTTTTCTAATCCATTTTTCACAAATAAAAAGTTTTCATCATCGCCTAAAACTGAGACAAAACTGACCTTTGCCCCAAGTGTTTTTGCATGACTTGCTACAACTGCAGCTCCACCTATAAACTTATCATTGATAAGGGGACTAACGACAATAGTTGGGTCTTCTTGACTCATCCCGATAGCTTCACAAGTGATATATTCATCTACTATAGTATCGCCAATAACGAGTACATTTAAATTTTCAAATTTACTCACAGTCTCTTTTAAATGAGACAACTTTATCGAATGTCTTTTTAAAAAATTATTGTTATGCTCAATCTTTGAAGAAGAATTTTGCAACTCTTTCCTCAACAAATCAAGAGAGGAAAATCCAATCTCACCAGAGGAAAAAAGTAACTTTCCACCATAACTATTTAAAATATCTAATTCAGGATTGTCACTATTCTCATGTTCTTTCCCTTTGACAACAATATCTGGCTTTTCCCTTTGGATATACTCAACAACAGACTCATTTAAAATAAATGCTTTATCAACATAACTTGTAGCCTCTATAGATTCTAATCGTATCTCTTGCGATAAAGTTTTATTTGATGCGAATCTATCAGCATTTATTCCAACGGTTAAATAGTCTCCACTCTCTTTGGCAAATTTAAGAAGTCTTAAATGCCCAGGATGGAGAATATTAAAATCACCACTTACAAATACTTTTTTCATACTACATTATTCCAAAACTCTTCTAAAAGAATATCCATTGATTTAAATATCATATTTGCGTCTTGTTTAATTTTAAAATTAACCAATGTTGTATTTAAAGAACGATTATCTAAAAAATGAAATAACTGTAACTCTTTTTCTAAAATCTTTATTTGTTTGATATTCCCTTTTTGACAAAATAGATTAGCTAAATCAAGTCTTGAAAAACTTGTATCTCCAACTATATTATATATTCCACTTAAATCATTTTCTATAATCTTTACTATTGCTTTAGATACATCTGCAACATCAGTAGGTACAAATTCTTGATCTTTGATGCATACAATATCTTTATTTTCTTTGATAGACTTCAACCAATCAAAAAAAATATTACCTGCTTTTAAATCATTTGAAACAGTTTTGCTCAATCTTACAACCACATTTAATGAATTATATTCAAATATCTTTTCTTCTATTATTGTTTTTTGTCTCCCATATTCTGTAATAGGGGATTGCTTTGATACTTCGTCATAATTACCATCCCTACCATCAAAGACAAAATCTGTAGATAAAAAAATTACCTTAAAATTATTTGCATTTAATTTTTCTATCAATTCTTTTGTTTTTTCTACATTAATTTTATAGCTATACACTTGATTACTGAAACATTCATCTATTTTAGATATAGCTGTTGTTATGATTGCAAAATTTTGACAAGTTAAATCGAATTGTTGTAGCAAAGGAGAAATGTCATCCGTTTCAAGATCAAACTTCATCAAATCATTTCTAAAAGTTTTGTTATATGTTCCAATAACTTTGAAATGCTGATGTAATTCCTTATAAAGATTTCCCCCTATAAAACCAGAGGCACCAATAAGTAAAATACTACTATTCCGCATATTCTTTATCCCAAATACTACATCCTTGGCATAAATCAATTTGATTTCGATTTGAATTTTTATGCAATGCTCTTATTTTTGAATAAGGAGCTCCATTCCAAATTGTTTGAATAGAATCAACTCCAAATTGTCCTAAGGTATGTCTTGCTTTATAATCACAACCGCATAGAGGAACTGTTCCATTTACATGCATTATAAATGTAGAAAATGGAGATATACACATTTTATTTGAATAATAATCTACTTTCTTTTGCATTTCATTAAATGATTGATTTCCCCAAGAATGTTCAGGCATAACATAAGCTCTGTCAAACTCTTTTAATTTACTTTTCCAAAATTCAAGCCAATCATCTAATTGATTTTTATTTAATTCTAGGTTAATGGCTCTTATCCTAATAGTTGCCCTGAAATTATTTTCATCTCTTATTTGAATAAATGATAAAATATTTGCTAATACTTTATCAAAAGAAAGATTTTTTCTTATTGTTTCATATGTTTCTTTTTCTATAGAGTCTATTGAAATCATTATATCATCAAGTCCAGCTTCCAATAACTCTTTTGATAATTTTGGTGTCAATTTTTGAGCATTGGTAGCAAAAGTCACTTTCTTAATTCCAGCATCTTTCAACATTTTTACTCTTTTTACAAGATACTTATCAAGTGTAGGTTCTCCATCTCTATTTAAGCAAACCGTTTCAATCCAATCACGATATCCCTTAACCTCATCAGCAAACTTCTCAAATAGTTCCATAGACATCGTAAATTCATCTGCTTTTTCTTTATTCCATTCATCAACAGTGCACATTATACATCTTGCATTACAAGCATTCACAGTTTCTATTTCAAAATATTTTGGAAAATAATTTATAGATTCAATACTTCCAACCTCTAACTTCTTAACTATTTGATCAATATTTACACTTAACATTTTACACAAATCCTAAATGTTCAACATCTAAATAATCCAATATCATTTCATTTTTACTATTTGCAACACAATGATTGTTACAATGACAAGATGGGTTTATCTTAAAAAATTTATTTTTATCTTGAAACCAAAAATCTTTAAAAGATTGATTTTTAAGAGTTCCCACTAGTCCATTTTCTAAGTTGTATGCTTTGTCTTGACAAGGATAAATATTTAAATCTGCTCCAATAACTGGTAGTATTTGTGAATATGGACACCAAGTATATTTCTTTTCAAAAGTTTCTTCAAGCAAATGATAACTGTCAAAAACTTCAAAGGTTTTATCTTCAAGCTCATGTTTTACCTTTTGAGATAATTCTTTAGCTTTTTCATAAAAGGGGAAGTGATATTGATTGTTTTTAGCCCCATCATTATCAACAACACAAGGAGATATTTTGATACTATCCACACCTATACTTTTCATTAATTTCGAGAACTCATAAATTTGAGTATAGTTTTTATCATCAACAATAAAGCTAACTCCTAAATTGCATTTTCTATCTGCAATAGAAGCAAAGTTTCTCATATTTTCTATAAGTTTGCTAAATGCACCGACTTTTACACCACGATACTGTGCATAACTTTCATCATCATATCCATCTATAGAAACTCGAAGCCAAGTAGCATGCCTTGCAAATAACTCTGCAATTTCACCATAGAGTTTACTTCCATTGGTTAAACTTGCAAATGAAATTTTACTTGCAACTACTTTTTGAATAGTCTCTAAAAAATATCTGTACACAAAAGGCTCTCCACCACCACTAAAAGTGATAGCCTTCACTCCCATCTCTTTTATATCATCAATAATTTCCATCATCTTATCTAATGGTATATAATCTTTTTCAATCATATCTTGCCCGAGTTGCAAATGATCAACTTTATAAGCACAATACCAACAATCATGATTGCAAACATTAGTTGGTTTAATTCTAATATGAATCGGTGCTTTTATCTCTTTTATATTTTGTTGTAAACTATCAAGTTTATCTTGATAGTGAAATATTTTAAGCCCAGAATATTTATTTGCCATTGTATTTCCTATTCAAAATATATAAATTCATAATCACCAAAGTATCCAAACTCCTCAAAAAGCCAAGTCCACTCATCTGGTCTAAAAAATGACTCACAAGTTAAAGCCCAACATTCTAAATTAAAAAGTTCCGCTTCATTTCTATAGCCTTCCACCATAATAAACTTCTCTTTTCCAACCCTCTCAATCTCTACTAAAGCTTTCTTTAGGTCATAGATTTTAAGATTATGCAAAGTTGCAAACGATATGACTAAGTCAAATTCATTCTCTTCATATGGATACATATCCTGTGCATTATGAAAAAACAAACACTCTTTTACTTCCTCTTTTGCATTCTCTAAAGCATATTGTGAACTATCAAAACCAATGATTGAAGCATTTGGAAGCAATTGTTTCAATTCATACAGCAAAAAAGCCTTTCCGCACCCAACATCTAAAATCTTACACCTATCTTGTAAATTATAAGTTTCTATCAAATCTAATGCAACTGCTTTATGTCGTCCATCATATTTGTATCCACCATATCCAAATCGTCTATCCCCATCCCAATAATCATATCCATATTCTTTTGACTTAATCATGCAATTTATTTTATCATCTACCATTCGTGCCACAAAATCTCTTTTTGTAGCAGTATGAAGTTTTGTAACAATATTTAAAAGTTTACCCATAAATAATTTCCTTAATCTTTTTAGAAATACTATTTCCATCTAACTTATAATATTCTCTTAAATAATCTCTATTACCTATTGTATGAATATACTCATTTTTAAGACCAAATTTATGAATCTTTTTATCAACTTTATCCCTTAAAATTGTTCCAAATCCACCATTTATAAAATGTTCCTCATAAGTAAAAACATACTCATACTCTTCTAAAAAAGCTTCCCAATCAAAATCAGATGTCAGCATAGGTACGGTTACAATATTTATATCAATTTCTTGTACTATTTTTGATACCTCATCAACAATTGAACCGTGTAAAATTATTATATTTTTAGATTTACTTTTATGTATAAAAATTGGTTTTGTTATGTCGATTTCCCCTTGATGGATTTTTTCTTCTCCATTTTTTGCTATTCGTATATAGCTAGGTTTTTTACTTTTATACGCATATTTAAAACACTCAACAGCTTCAATTGGGTCTGCTGGTGAAAATATATCAAGATTTGGCATAGTGGAAGCAAGAGTAATATCCTCAACAACATAGTGTGTAACGCCTGCTGGTGCATATGTTATCCCACTTCCAGTTCCTATTAAAATCATCTGTAATTCTTGATAACAGATATCATTCCTCACAAATTCATAAGGTCTCATAATCACAAAAGGGGCAATATTGTAATAAATAACTTTATGCCCCATAATTGAAAGTCCAGCACCAAAACCAATGTCTAGCTGTTCATTGACGCCTGTATTTATAAATTGTTTGCTGTTTTTGAAATCATCCCAAACACCAAGTCCTGCATCTCCTGAGATTATAAATAGTTTTTCATCTATTGAGGCTATTTTTTTGATTTCATTAGCTACACTATTTCTCATTTATAATCTCCTCTAATTCTTTGAGTGCTTTTTGTTTAATCTCATCCGTAACGATATAATAATGCCAAACAAGCTCATCCTCCATAAAACTCACATTTTTCCCTTTTGTAGTGTCACAGATTATCATTTTAGGTTTATTCGTTTTAGATGCAATAGCTTCTTGCAATGCACTAAAATTATGTCCATCCACTCTATAAACATCCCAGTTAAAACTTCTAAATTTTTCATCAATTGGCTCATAAGAGAGTAATTCACTCGCTCTTCCATACCCTTGAAGATTGTTTCTATCGATAAAAACTGTTAGATTATCAAGAGCTAAATGGGGTGCTAACATCGCTGCTTCCCAAACACTCCCCTCTTGAGATTCCCCATCACCCATAAGAACAAAAACTTTTCTATCACTTTGATTTAACTTCAAAGAATGTGCCATTCCAAGAGCAATTGGAAGGCCATGCCCTAAACTACCAGCACTTATCTCTATATACGGATTTGTATTTCTATCCGTATGAGCCGGTAATGTTCCACCATTTTGATAATATCCTTCAAGTTCCTCTTTACTCAAAAACCCTTTTTCATACAGTGTTGCATACAAAGCCATAGCACTATGTGCTTTTGAAAGGATAAATAAATCTCTATTGTCATAATTATCTAAATTGAGTACTGAAAAATACAAAGTTGTTAAAATATCTGCGCAACTGAGTGCAGAACCCACATGGGGAGATTTTGATAAGTTAGCTATATGTAAGATATTTTTTCTAATATTATGTGCTATGTGTTTCATACTTTTCCTATATAAAATTGATATGCTCTATGGATGGATTTTTTATTTCCCATAAATAATTATTAATCTGATGATGTCTACAATTTGGTTGACAATTATTCTTTTCAATGCAATTGTTTATATGATTTAAACTCTCATTCTTTTGATTACTTTTCCAAATATCTTTAAAACTATTTTCAAAAATATTTCCCATAATTGTCTTTTTATCATATTGATGTGAAAAACAACTAAAAACATCCCCATTTTCATCAATAAATACGATAAATTCAAGTCCATAACAAGTATCATAAACTCTTTGCGAAGATAAATTAACAGTACTTCTCACTACAAAATTAAAGTTTTCATCGCAAAGCTTACTAGCTTCTGATGATAGATTTTTGATGAACTCTTCGGATATATTTTCAGTAACATTAAATTCATTATGAGAATGATTATAAAAGTGTTTCACACTAAAATAATCAACCCCTAAAGATTTTAACATTTTCCCATGTTCTAAAGCAAAATCTTTATTTTCAGGGATTAGAACAAACTGCGTTCCTATTGTTATATCACTTTTAAGCCTTTCTTTCGTAGCTTTGAGTTGCTTGATATTTTCAATCACTTTATTAAAATCATCACTTTTCGTTTGATGCACAAAAGCATAATTTTCGGCACTTCCAGCATTAAATGAGAATCGTATCCAAGTTAAGTTTTTTGCTAATATCTCAAAATATTCTTCTTTTAAAAGTGCTCCATTTGTACTTAACGCCACATCCAAACCTAATTCTTTTGCTAATTGTATTGATTCTATAGTATCTGCATGAAGAGTAGGTTCTCCATTGCCAGCAAATACAAGAGATTTTACTCCAATACTAGCAAATTCTCTTATCAATTCTTGAATTTTTCCTTTTTGAAATTTTCCCTCATGCCCTAAATAATTATAATGGCAAAAAAGACATTTATGGTTGCATATTCCTGTTGGAGAAATTTCAACATAAATTGGAGCTTCCAATTTTCCTTCAAACATATCAGCTATTTCTCGCGGATGATAGTTTATTTTATGTCCATCAAGCATATTTTTCATTTTTCGTTGCCTAAACATGCAAACCAATCTTTAGTGGCTTCTTCAATACTACTTTTATCCCAAATAGGTGCATCTCTCCATTGTTCTATATTGTTCAGCATTATTTTTACACCATCAGGAAAACTTACCTTTGGTTCCCATCCAAGTTTTTCTCTTATTTTTGTAATGTCTGCAAATGTACTATCTGGTTCTCCAGGTCGTTTTGGAATATGCATTTTTTCACCACCAAGAAGCTCAACCAAATAATTAATACTATACGTATTTCCACTTCCTACATTAAAAATCTCATTTGTATATTTACTCTGACTAGCTACAAAACAAGCATCAACAATATCACTTACATAAGTAAAATCTCTAGTCTGTTCCCCGTTCCCCACAATTGTAAGTGGTTTACTGTTTAAAAGTTGAGCTAAAAATACCCCGAAAACTGCACCATAAGTGCCGCTCGTTCGATGTCTTAAACCATAAACATTAAAAAATCTCATTGAAATAACAGGCATATTATAAACCAATCCCCAATGAAGCACATACTCTTCGCCGATTCTTTTAGTATGAGCATATGGATATTCTGGTGCTATTAGGCTAGTTTCAGGTGTTGGATAAATTTTTGGAATTCCATAACAAGAACTTGAAGCAGCGTAAACAAATTTTTTGAGATTTTTTGATTTTTTGGCATATTCTAGAATGTTGATAGTACCATCAACATTTGCTTTATGATACTTCATGGGTTCATTGATAGATGGGACAATATCAGCTAAAGCAGCATAATGAAAAATAAAATCCACATCACTAAAATATTCACTCAAATCAGACGAATAATCTCCAATATCTGCATTTATAAAAGTAATCTTTCCTTTATGATGAGCGATATTTTCCAATCTTCCATTTGCAAGATTGTCTATCACAACAACATCAAACCCTTCATTTACAAGTCTGTCAACCATATGTGAACCGATAAATCCAGCACCACCTGTTACTATCGCTTTCATTTAATTCTCTTCCCTTATATTGTTTTCTACGATATTTATTATTTTTTTTGCCATTTTTTCAAAGGAAATATCTTCACTAATTTCTTTTGGGTCTTTTTTTGGTATTTGACCGATTAATCCTTTAAGTTCATCAAGCGTACTAAAAGACAAAATATTATCTTCATGAAAAAATTCTTCCTTAATTAAACTGCAATTGTATATCAAAGGGATAGTCCCGCAAGCTGAAATCTCAAATACTCTTTGTTGGTAACGATACTGCGGATGAACAGACAAAGCATAAGTTGCACTGTTATACACTTTTGCCATCTCTTCTCCATATGGCAACAATCCCTTATAATATGGTACAACTTCAGGATTTTGAAGCCATGCATCCGTTCCATATACTTCAATATTTATCCCTTCCAACATACACATCCAAATCACAACTCTTCGTCTTACAAATGATGTAATAATCGATGTTCTAAAATAGTTTTCATCCATATTTGCATCTTTAGCATATTGCATAACATCTTCTTCGTTTAATCTATTATTTTCTATATCATCATATATCTTATTTTTCATCTCATCTGAAATATTTAAATCTTTTTCAAAACCATAGTCACTCCCCAAAAAGACAATTTTATTCTCTTTTTTTATACTCTCATCCCTAAAAAATATTTTTGGATTTGTTGCAAATTGTTGTGGCATAATCTTTGTCGCCTCAACTCCTTTTTTTATAAGTGCTTCTTTAAACTCATCAAAAAGTGTGAAGATATAATCTTTTTCTCTCAACACAATCTCTTTATCATCATATAAAATTGGCATCGGATCTTGAAACCATACAAAATTAAAAACCGCCTCATTCAAAAATGTATTATTAATCCAATCAAGATTAAAAATAATATGGGGATTGTATTCATAAATATTTTTCAAATGCCAAGCAAATTCAGCATTTCCATGACTATCATTTCCGCCCCAACTTTGCATCGCATTTTGCTCTATTGAAACAAAAGTACTATAGCCCAAATCATTGAAAGCGTCTGCTAAATTTTTTGCTACATATTGCAAAACGGTAGTAATCCTTGTTGTTATAAAAAGAATTCGTAAAGGCTCGCTAAAATCTGGTTTCTGTTCTTCTAATGCCTTTCTATATTCACTCCCAATATCATTTTTCTTTTGCCAAGCAATTTGCTGTAGTGCATCTATATAAATCAACACCTCTTCTTGTTGGAGCTTGCTAAAACTATTTATAAATTTAATTTCGCTAATTCCCCTATTTGGTGTCTCACTCAAATAGTCACACAACTCACCCAAAGGAACTCCCATAAGATTAGGATAAGGTGACACTTTATGTTCACCATTGTAATAGCAAATTTGCAAATTATTAAAAATTGTAAATTTATTTTGTTTTCTTGCTTCTTTGTAAGCATCTTTGTAATCAAAAAAATATGTGCCCATTCTCATTAGCCTTTTGGTTTATTGTTATCACTCTCAATATAATAGGAATAAATAATATGATCCAATATCATATGAACATCTTCTACTAATCCATAAGAAGCACTTGGTGTATCAACATGAAAATTTATATCACTTATCTTTTTCAATTCTCCACCATCAAATCCAGTTAAACCAATGATGCAACTTCCAATCTCTTTTGCATATGAAACAGCCTTTACAATATTCGGAGAGTTTCCACTGCAAGATATAGCTATGACAACATCTTCTTTTTTAAGCATCTCTTTTAATTGCATATAAAAAATGTTTTCATACCCAATATCATTTGCAATAGCAGTACATACTGGCGTATTATCAGCCAAACTTTGAACTTTAAGATTTTTTATTTTTCTTCTTTTAAGTCCGACTCCTAAGTCATTGACCATATGAGAAGCGGTTGCAGCACTTCCACCATTTCCAAGAATAAAAATAGTAGCATTATTTTTTTCTGCTTTATCTAATTTTTCAATTATCTCTTTAACTAAATTTTCGTCTATTATTTCAATGAGACCCATAAGCCTATCTTTATAGCTATTTACAAAAGATTCTATTTTCATGATTTATTAGTAATTTTTTTAAAGTCATTCAAAATAGATAAAACACCATTTGCCCATATTTTATTCAATTGTGTCAAATGTTCTTTATCAAAAAGATTTTCTTGCTTAAGATTTAAAATAAAATTAATATAAATATCAGAAAGTTCTGTATACATCAAAAATAAATTTCCAAAAATATTTATTTTAAGCTCTTTACTTTGCTCTAATATCCAAATCATCATTTCTAATTTTTTTTCTAAAAAGTCTTGTTGACTTTTGATTTCAAATTTTTGATATTTTTTAACTTTTTTTATAATAGTAAGTATTTTATTCGCATCACCTTTAAAGGCTATATCATCACCCTTCAACACTTCAGAAACACCATCTAACTCTTCAACTATTTTATGATTTTTATCTTGAAACAAAAGTATCTTTTCATCTATTTCATCTCTTGTCATTGGTGTAAAATGTTCAATAAATACACCATTTGAAAGATTAAATACTTCATATTCATACACTTGCTTTAAAGCAAAAGTAATCCCTTCAAAGGAATCTTTGAAGTTAAGCAAACTTCTATTTGTTTTTACAAATGGCAGTAAATTTCCTTTCACTTCAAGAACATCAAAAGAGGATATGACATTGTTATTTTTTTCTTCAATCTTAATCTCTTCACTCTGGATACACGAACTATCATCTGCATATCTTGAGCCTGTTTTTTGATTAAATGCTGCATCATTTCCAATAGTATAGATCTCTTTTGCTCCTAAATGTACAGCAATCATATAGGAAAAAGTTCCTACATTTGAAACACTTCCGAGATAACCTATTCTACTAATCAATGGCATACTTTGCGAAAAATAAATATTCTTTTTATCTACAATTTTCATAACATCTAGGTGTTGTTGTGATAAAAAAACAATTGCGCTGTTATCCAAAAAATGTTTATTTTCAGTTGTCAAATAAGATGCACAAAGATAAGATGGGTCTATGGAAAATACAATATCTGGAACGATATTATGTTTTTCTAGTTTTCTTAAAATTACATCAACAGCTACAATAATAAATTTATGCTGATTTTCTTTTATCCACTCAATATATCCATCCAATGAAGGTCCAGCAGCTATTATCAATACTTTTTTGTTTGCTAATATTTTCTTCTCATGAATAGTATCAAAATTTAAAAACCTATGTTTATCTTCAATAAACTTTTTTGTTCTAAAAATATTTTGAATCGTACTTGTATAGGGAAAAAAGGTAACAGAATTTGAAGAAAAAAAATCAACTAATTCCTCAAAAAGATATCTATCACTTTCTATCAAAAGATGATGTTTGATATTGTAATTCATATAATTATGATAGCTATAAAACTCTTCCATAATAGAAGTTCGTTGCAATTTATCCTCTTCAACAGAAAGAAATAACTTCCTATATTCAGATTGAAATTCAGTGTAGTCGGTCGCAAATAAAGACAATCTAAATACTTCTAATTCGGGCTCTATTATGAGTGTTGTAAATGGATTGAGCTTGCGATTAATCTCTTGCATATGAAATCCAAGACCAACCCCAATAAAAATAAATTTATATATCTTCTTAAACTCTATTTGTTCCAAGTTTACATTCTCATTGATATAATCAATTATTGGTGTAATATCTCCTAGTTCTTTTCCGCCTTGAATTAATCGTATTCCATCAATTCCTTTTCGAAGCAAATCCAACGAACCATCTTTTGTAAAATTACTTTTAATAGCTCTGTCATCGGCATCTTTATAGCTATTTTCTCCATAATACCAAGAATGCGTTTGCAAATTTAAAATATCAAAATAATTATCACGAAATTCTAAAGAATACTTTGCTGTTATTCTTTGAGTATTTAAATCCCCAGATAATTCTTCCACTCTTTTATAAAGATCATTAAAATTCTTTTCTAAGAAATTAAGATTTTTTATATATATTTGTAATATCGTTTCACTTAAATTTATTGCTTCTTGTTCCATGTTGTCTCCTCGTGTGTAAAATATGCAAAATCAACCTGAAAATAGCTACCCAACAGAGTCAATGCTTTTGATTTGATATAAGAGTCACTTGCAAATTCAATCATCATCTTTTCACTTTAAAAATAACCATTTGCGAAGGAGCAAAAAGTGATTTTTAAAGTGAAAATCTAATAATTGCTACTATTCATACTCAAAAATTTTGAATTTGCAAGTGGCTCATAAAATTAATTATAACAAAATTAAATAAAAAAACCTAAGCCAAAAGACTTAGGTTGAATTGAAAGATTAAAATTTTAATCTACTGTAGTAATCTTAATACATTTTGTTGAATTGCATTTGACTGACTCATAGCATATGTTCCAGCTTGAGCTACAATATTTTGTTTGTTGAAGTTTGCACTTTCACTTGCATAATCAACATCTCTAACAACAGATTCTGCTGCTTTGATATTTGTAACCTGTGTCATCATATTTCTAAGAGCTGATTCGAGTTGATTTTGAGTAGAACCCACATCAGATCTCCAACTATTCAATTGATTTAAAGCACTATCAACAGCTTTCATATAACTCCTAGCCACAACTGCCGAGAATTTTCCACCAGTTGCTAAAGCTGAAGCTTTTAATGCTGACATACCTTGTAATCCGTGTGTATTTGCAGTAATTCCAGAACCTAGACTGATTGTATTTCCTGATTTTTCACCCATTTGAAAAATTTGTACCGTAGAACCACTAGTTACTGACTCACTTTTTTGAAGCAATTGAATACCATTGTAATTCGTTTGAACAGCTATATTATCTAATTGATTTAAAAGTTTATTAATATCTTTTCCAATTGCATTTCTACCTTCTGCACTTGTTGTTGCAGTTGCAGCTTGGATTAATTTCTGTTTTACAATATCTAAGATATTTGATTGTTCTGCCATAGCTTTATCTGCTATTTGAGTTAACGCTGTTGCACTATTCCCATTTGATATAGCTTGAGTTATAGAAGAAGCTTGTGTTCGAAGTTTATCAGCAATTGCCAAACCAGATGCATCATCTGAAGCTTTATTAATTCTAAGACCTGAACTTAATTTTTCCAATGAACTTCTTAAGTTATTATTTGTTTGAGTTGTTGCCTCTTGCGCATTTAATGAACTTATATTTGTATTTATTCTCATAATGTATCCTTTAAAATATTTATGACACTTTCGTAAAGAATCTCACTTTACACCACTTTACATTCTTATCAGACTTGCATCTTTTAAGCATAGGGTCTCTCACCCTTTGGTATCCATTGATACCTATACAATTATTGTGAAAGTATATTATACCATTTCTTAATATTAGTTTAATTTTTATTAAATAAAGAGGCTACTGCACGGTAACTTAAAAATTCTCAATACATAATTACTACAAGATGCTTTAAAACCCTTCTTTTGCGAAGATTAATATATGAACAAGCGATACTTTTTTAACTAAAAAGAGATTAATATGGTATTTTTTGCCCGAAGGGTAGAGATATTGTTTGATTTGGTATTAGAAAAAATAACAATGTGCCATCAATACTTTAAAAAATAATTCTAGAAATAGAGCTAAAATCCAATCTATCAATCACAAAATTAGCAATACTATGTTCAAAAGTATGTCCACTTTTTACCTGAATTGTATTTTTTATGCCACTATTTTTTCCACATTCAATATCACTTTCTTTATCACCAATAATCCAAGAATGGGCAAAATCTATCTCAAAATTTTTAGCTATATTTTCAATCATACCTATTTTTGGTTTTCGACACCTGCATTCAGCTTCTGGAGCATGCGGACAATATTCAACTTGGCTTATTGTTATATCTTTATTTTTGAATTGTTCTACCATCCATTTTGTAAGTGCTATAAAATCATCTTCTTTATAATATCCTCTTCCAATACCGGATTGATTTGTAATCACAAAAAGTTTATAATCTAGAGATTGTAAGTATCTCAAAGCTTCAAAGAGACCATCAATAAATTCAAAATCTTCAATTTTATATAGATAATCTTTTTCAATATTGATTACACCATCTCTATCTAGGAATATTGCTTTTTGCTTCATACTATTTTATTCTTTTCATTATTATATGCTGAAAATTCAAAATCTAGTGATAAATATTTATGAAGCATATTTTGAACCTTTTGTAATTTTATTGTAATTTATTTGGATTTTAACCAAAAAATAATTGAATCTTTATTTGTTGTGAAATAAAAAATAAATTGTTGAGCCACTTGCAAATTCAAAGATTTTGAGTATGAATAGTAGCAATTATTAGATTTTCGCTTTAAAAATTACTATTTACTCCTTGTAAATGGTTATTTTTAAAGGGGAAAAATGATGATTGAAACTGTTTATAATCATTTGTTTGAATTTGCAAGTGGCTCTGTTTATTAAATGACCAATTATTATTTCTCTCAAGCTTATTATAAAGCGTACAATCACATCATAAATACTAAAAGGAAAATATTATGCAAGAATTTACAGAAGTGTACGAATCAAATATAGAAGATATAGAAAAATTTTTAACAGAAACCATCCAAAATCTTGGAGAATTATCAATAAGAGAAAAAGATAATTTTAAAAAACTCTATTCAGTTTTTCCCTCACTAGAACTTGCCTATGTATGTGACAAAGACACACTTATACAAATATCTCCAAATATTTATAGAAATAAAACCAGTGATGTTCCAAAAGGAAGGGATAGAAATTATTTGCTTAAAAAGATGCAATTTAATAATTCAAATATCTCGATTAGCAAACCATACATCAGTAGTGCTACAGGAAAAACATGTATTACGGTGGTAAAAAAGGAGAATGATAAAGTTTTTTTTCTTGATTTTACACTTGTAGCTTTACTTGAACGATTAGGACTTATTGAAATTCATAAAGAGTTCAATTTTGTAAGTAAAAGTTTTTATTTTATTGCTGCAAATGTGATGATGATTTTGGCTTTATTTACCATTGGCTATTCTATTTTTGAGTTTATGAATTCTATATTTTTTAAATTGGGACTTTCAATTGAGTCTATATTTAAACCTGTAATTGCTCTAACACTAGGGCTTGCTATCTTTGATCTTGCGAAAACAATTTTAGAACAAGAAGTAGTTTTTAAAAGTTACTCAAAAAATAGCAAGATAGAATATAAAGTTTTTACAAAATTTGCCATCACAATCATCATCGCACTTTTGATTGAATCACTTATGGTAGTATTTAAAATAGCGATCGATGATTATTCACAAATGATAAATGCTGTTTATTTGATATGTGGTGTATCTTTTTTAATCATATCTCTTGGGGTATTTATTTATCTTTCAAAAAAGAGATAAAATATATTTTGCGACTAACTTCTAAAGATAGTCGCAAACCGAATTTTATACGAGTAAAAATAGATTATTCTACATATCAGTTCTAAGAACTGCCCCACTACTTGCATTTGTCACAAGTGCACGATACTGTTTAAGCCAGCTAGATTTCAATTCTTTTTTAATTGGTGCAAACTCCACTCTTCTTTTTGCTATCTCTTCGTCACTTAGATTTACACTTAAAATATATTGATCAACATCGATATGAATCTCATCACCATCTTTTAAAAGTCCTATCATTCCACCCTCTGCAGCTTCTGGGCTCACATGACCGATACTAGCTCCTCTAGTTGCTCCACTAAATCTTCCATCAGTGATAAGGGCAACTTTATCCCCAAGCCCCATACCCATAATCAAACTTGTAGGCGCTAACATCTCTTGCATCCCAGGACCACCTTTAGGACCTTCATATCTGATAACAACAACATTTCCAGCTTGTACTTTATGGTTGATGATACCAGCTATAGCTTCATCTTGAGAATTAAAACAAACTGCAGTTCCAGTAAACACACGACTACCAGTAATCCCCGCTGTTTTGATAACAGCGCCTTGCTCTGCAAGATTTCCATAAAGGATAGCAAGACCTCCAACAGCACTATAAGGATTTTCTAAAGTATGGATAATATTTGTATCTATAATTGCTGCATTTGCAACTCTCTCTTTGATAGTTTCACCTGTAATAGTAAGATTGTCAAGTAAGATATCCCCTCTTCTATCCATCTCATGCATAACAGCACTTACCCCACCAGCTTTATCAATATCTTGCATATGAACAGTTGATAAAGATGGAGATATTTTAGCGATATGAGAAACTCTTTTGCTGATGCTATTAATATCTTTAAGTTCAAAATTAACCCCAGCTTCTTTAGCTATAGCTAACATATGTAAAACTGTATTTGAACTTCCACCCATTGCCATATCAACTGCAAAAGCATTTCTTACTGCATTTTCATTTAAAATATTTGTGATATTAAATTTTTCTTTTTGAGATTTTTCCATCAAAGCTATTTCACAAATTCTTCTTGCTGCTTTTCTATAAAGTTCTTCTCGTTCAAAAGTGAGTGCCAGAATTGTTCCATTGCCAGGAAGTGCAATTCCCATAGCTTCCATAAGTGTATTCATAGAGTTTGCAGTAAACATCCCTGAACACGACCCTCCACTTGGACAAGCATTACATTCTATATCTTTAAGTTCATCAGCTGTTATTTGTCCAGCTTCAAATTTTCCAACTGCTTCAAATGCTGTTGCTAAATCGATTGGCGTTCCATCTTTTGTATATCCTTTAGCCATTGGACCACCTGAAACAAAAACAGTAGGTACATTTACTCGTAAAGCTCCCATAATCATCCCTGGAACTATCTTATCGCAATTTGGAATAGCTATCATCGCGTCAAGTTTATGTGCATTCATAACTGTTTCTATTGAGTTTGCGATAATCTCACGACTAGGTAAACTAAAAAGCATCCCATCGTGTCCCATAGCAATCCCATCATCAACCCCAATAGTATTAAATTCAAATGGGACACAACCAGCAGCTCTAATCTCTTCTTTTATAATATCACTTACCTTGTCCAAAAAGAAATGCCCTGGAATTATCTCAATAAACGAGTTCGCAACCCCAATAAACGGTTTGTCAAAATCTTCATCTTTTAACCCTGTAGCTCTAAGCAAACTTCTATGCGGTGCTCTGTTATGCCCTTTTTTTACTTCATCACTTCTCATAATAATCCTTGAAAATTGTATTTTATTTTGTAGAATATTATAGTAAAAATCATATTAATTTAATAAATCTTCAAATTTATTTGAAAAACACTTGACAAAAAAAATAATCGCTGATATAATTCCGCCACTTAATTCAAGTGAACAATGAGTTATGAATACCTTTCGATGATTTATCATCAAAAAACATGCGAGTGTGGCGGAATAGGTAGACGCGTGGGACTTAAAATCCCATTCCGGTTTCGGAGTGTCGGTTCGATTCCGACCATTCGCACCATATTAGATAGAGAGTTGGCTGAGTGGTCGAAAGCACCGGTTTTGAAAACCGGCGACTGTAACAGGTCCGTGGGTTCGACTCCCACACTCTCTGCCATAACCTTCAAAAACCCCATCGTTAACATATTTTCAATGTTTTTCACTCTCTCCAAAATGTCTAAAAGTATTTCATAGCAAGCTAAGGATTATTTCGGAGTTGCAAACTTGTCACTGGTTCCGAAAACTGTAGTTTATTTTGAAATAGCTATCACAGAAACTATACCTAGCTAGTGTTTGAAAAGTGTTTGATGAGACTTATATAGAGCTTAAATGATGTTCTTTATTTAAAAACGATTTTGTATTTATCACTTTGATGAAGGTTCTTAATATATTTTATATCTTCTAAATGGACCGCAATTATGTCTATTCTTTTATTGTCCATTGTCCAACCAAGCTTTGTTTCTTGTATCTTATTGGTCAAAAAAAGTTCACTTAATTCGTCTTTCAATAAAATAAGTTCTGATAATTGTGCCCCAGTTTTAGAAATGGTTTTCATACCAATTTTAATTATGAGACCATCGCAAAACTATGCTTTTGCTCAATTCGACTCAATTTCGGTCGAAACTTGAACAAAATCCTCTGCTGTGTAATGGTCTCATTATGAAAAAAATTTACAACAAAATACTTATTCATTCCAAAAGTAAGAAAGGTTCTACCTTTTTCGCAAATAAGAGATTTCTTGCCATTGTCATAAAGCAAAATAGGGTTTTCAGTATTATTGGATTGATGTTCATTTTTATTCATATGTTCCAACAAATTTTTAGCTAAAAGCAAATCGCCAAAAAAGTTACGAAGCAATACATTTAAAGGATTGGTTTTCGCATCAGATTCTACAAATATATCGAACCAATTTTGTCCAATAATTTCAATTTTATTGTTTTTCAATCTTTCAATCGTAGATTCAAAATCTACTATCACAGCATATTTATCAAGCACTACCATTGTGTGATTTCTTCTCATTTGAAGCCTCCATATATTTTTCGTACACGACATAAGAACCTCTTCCAGAAGGTACTTATAGCGAAACGATTACAAGTGTAAACAACTATAACGAATTGGTGTTTGAAAAGTGTTTGATGAAACTTAAATTATACTTATTTTGCATCTCAAATGGCGGACAAGTTATTAAAAACTTGCCCATTCATCATCATTTTTAGATACTGCAATTGATTTTATTGGTGCTTTTGAAGGTGTAATTTTAGCTACTGGTTTGATTTCTAGTGTTGGGGTATGGTTTACTTTTTTGTCATTACCCTTACTTGAACACTCTCTTTCCCAATAAACTCTTTTTCATTTGCATTTGCAACTACAAGTTTCGCGATACTATCTGTTTCACTTGCTACATCGTGTGTTTGAGAAGCTATCATCGCATTTCTTTGTGTTTGTTGGTCAAGCTGAGCTATTGCATCATTAATTTGATTTATACCACTCAATTGCTCCTTAGAAGCC
>CAMCYD010000018.1 GCA_945883785.1 Helicobacter pylori PMSS1 | reverse complement strand
AAAATTAATCTCAAGTTCATTTTGTAACAAAATTAATCAAAATACAACACTGTATGTAACTGATTTTGTGAATGAATCCAATCTTGAAAATAAATCTGAACTTGGATTTTTACTTTCTAATGAGTTAAAAGTAAATATTTTACGAAGTGGTTGTGCTAAAAATGTGACTATTAAAACATTTGACTTAGGACATAGCTTGAAAATTGGTCAAAATGGTTCTAAAATTTTAACAAGAGATTTTCAACAGTTAAAAATACAAAATATTGAAGATGATAAACAAATGGCCGTTGGAAGTTATATTATTACAAACAAACAACTTATTTTATTTCTTAAATTAATCAATTTAAGAGATGGTGATACAGTTATCTCCAGTACAGGTTCCTCTCCACTGACATCTGAGATTAAAGATTTAGAAGGGATGGAAAATGTTGATAATACGCCAACTATTAGAAAGCCTTTCCATCTTTAAAGGGCGAGTTTTAATTATCAGTTAACGCAATCGCATTTGGGCTGTGCAGTTTTTTCCTCTCCATATCTATATATTTCAACTCGATATTATCAATCTGCATCATCTGAAAATTTGTTGCAATCGTACTTCTTTTTTTAATAATAGATTGATACTCATAGATATAAAGATTGTTTTCATATAGTGACATTCTTACTGGAGTTGCTATTGAATAAGTTGTTATAATAGCTTTTTTGGAAAGAGTTTTTGCTATGTCACTAAAGTATTCTTTTGTCCAGAGTTCTTTGTTTGTATCACTACTAAATGCATCTTGATAGACTATATCTATACTTGTAAGATTTTTAATATACTTTCTCGCATCACCAATATAAATCTCTATTTTGAACTTGTCATCTTGATAGAATTTATCTAAAGATAGCACTTTAATTATATGTTTTATCTCATCAAATTCTTTTGGATAATCAAAATCTTTTAAAGATTCAATGAGTTTTTCATCAAATTCTGGTGAAAAAAAGTTCACTTTTATATTGAGATTATTTTTCAAAATATAGTAAATTGTCCCTAGTGTATTGTAACCAAGTCCAAAACAGATATCTAAGATGTTTAGTTCTTTTGCTTCATTTAGGAGTGTAAAAGCTGGAATAATATGTTTATGTAATGCTTCACTTAAAGCACCATCTTGCATACTATGAAAAGTTTGATTGTATTTTGATGAGAAGAGTGTTTTGCTCCCATCGTTTGTTATTTTATAATCCATTGCCCCACATATGCATCTTTTTTGCAATAACTAAATGATAATCTTCAAAAATATCAATAGCATTTGTTGCTCTAAAATCATTATTATCTAGAAGATCTACCATAGTTGCAATATTATTATTATTATTTTTATTTTCAATTAAAATGATATTGGCTGAATTTTCCAAAGAATGATAAACCTCTTGAATAAACTTATCTTTATCTCTCATTTCATCCAAACAGTCAGAAAGTATGGCATATTCAAATTCTCTTGCAGTTAATCTAAATCTTTCAAGATTAAGTGTGTGAAAATTTTTGTATGTCAATTTTCCATCGATTGTATTTGTAAATTTTTCGATTGTACTTTCAATATCAGAACAGTTTTTTGATATATGTAAAAGAGAACTATTTGGTGTTTTTTTAAACAAAGATAGAAAAGATTCTATCTCCTTTTGTGTTATCATTTAAATTCCACACTCTTTCATTTTCTCATCTGTAAGCAATAATTTTTCATTATCCATTACACCAACACCTTGTTTAACAACATATTTAGCTGTTTTTTTTGCATTTTTTAAAGAGTGCATTTTATATGTTCCACATTGGTAGATATTGAGTTCTGGGATATCAGCTTCACTTTTTACTTTTAAAACATCTTTCATCGCTTTTTTAACAGCTTTAGCAACTTTTTTTGCACTAGGACTTCCTAATAAACTCATATAAAATCCAGTTCTACATCCCATCGGTGAACAGTCAATTATCTCTATATCATCGCCATTTAAGTGTTCTCTAATAAAACCAGCAAAAAGATGTTCTAATGTGTGAATCCCTCTTCCTGTCATCTTATCAACATTTGGTTTGTGAATTCTGATGTCATATACTGTGATATCATCTCCACTTTTACTTTTCATTTGTTTAGCAACTCTAACTGCTGGTGCTTCCATAATTGTATGGTCTACTTTAAAACTATCTAATAGTGGCATATTGTATTCTCCTTAATTTTATTCCATAAAATGAAGGCAACCTCATTTCATGTTTCTTTCATTTTATTCAGAACAAGTTCTTCATAAAATCAATCCTAAAGCATAATCCAAGGATTATGTTACATTTTATTCCATAAAATGAAAGCAAGTTCATTTTACTCTTTTTCATTTTGCATCATAACAAAAAAAGCCTAAGTCTTGATTGACTTAGGCTTTTAAGTCTATAACTTTATTATTATTTACTTTTGAAGTTTATCACTTCTTGGAAAAATAAATACAGCTTCTCTTGTGACCACAACTTTAGTTGGATTTTCAATGGCATAAGCTTTTAGTGTAACAGTTACTGGTGTATCCTGTCTTGCGTCATTTACGAGTAACTCTTTCGTAGAAAGTTGAATAACTTTTTTAGCTAACTTTCCTCGACTCAGCTTAAACTTTTCAAATCTTTTTAAAATAATTTTATCTTTATAAGTACCAATAATTTCTAAGTTGTAAGTATAAGCCTCTTTCTGAGTATTTTGAAATAACAACACGAAACTATTTGTAACTTCACCACCCTCATATGTTTTATAAAGCTCTGTTGTTTTATTGACATTTAATAACATATATTCTTTTTTCCCACCCATCACAAAAAGCATTCCAATGATAATAACAAGTGCAACAGCATACATAATACTTTTTGCTCTAATTAATTTCAACCCTTGGCCATGAATAACATCATTTGTGCTTGACCATTCTACAAGACTTTTTTTACCTAATTTTCCCATCACGGTCGTACATGCATCGACACACTCCAAACAATTGATACATTCCAATTGTGTACCTTTTCTGATATCAATATGCGTTGGGCAAACAGTTACACAACTTTCACATGCCGTACATTCATCCGTTGGATTTGCCAAATCTTTTATTTTAAATACAGTTTTTTGTTTTTTAGCATCATAAATTTCACCGCCTCTATTTGGATTATAGATGGCTTGAATTGTATCATTATCATAAAGAACTGATTGAACTCTTGAGTAAGGGCATACATACACACAAAAGTTTTCTTGAAGCATCACTACATCATAGACTAAAAATGCAGCAACTCCAAGAACGAATCCAATCATTGTTGTATGTTCGGTCGGATCTGCTAAATAAGCAAAGAAATCAGCAGGTGGTATAAAAAACCACATAAAATCAGCTGCAGCTACTAAGGCCAAAAACGACCAAAGCAAAATAGCAATAAGTTTTTTAACTTTTATTTCTCCTTTGCTATAGTCAGGATCTTTTTGTTTATTCTTAATTCTTCTCATTCCCAACAATTGAGTCTCAATCAAATCTCTATAAATAACCCTAAAAATAGTTTGAGGACAAGCCCAACCACACCAAGCTCTTCCACCAATAGCAGTAGCGGCAAAAATTCCTAAGAATAACAACATTAATAAAAATGGCATCATATACAACTCTTGCATATCAAATACTGTACCCATTAAATGAAGTTGTTTTTTATCAAACGATAATAAAAACACTTGATTTTCACCTATTTGAATAAATGGCAAACCAACAGCCATAATACTTGCTAACACATATGTCCAATATCTTTTTATGCGATATGAGGTTTTGTCTATTTTTTCTTCCATTTTAATACTCCTAAAATAATGCAAAAATTATATATTACAAAAGCTTATGGTAAGCATAAATTATAGTTATTATATATAATTAACTAATATCATTCCTGCAAACTTTTTATCTTTATAAAATTCTATCCTGTAGATGCTACCACTTTTTTCTACAGAATATTTACTATCAAATTCTTTTTGTGAAATATTTTTATCAGTTTCAATACCTGATTTATTTTTGTAACCAATAATATTGACCCTAAAATTTTTAGTATTTTCTACTAAAAAATCTTCTTTCACCTCAATGGTATCTCCAAATTTAACACTTTTTTCTTTTCCATCTACTATCATATTAATTTTAGTATCAAAGTTAATATGCTCAGCATAATCTGCTTCCAATTGTGTTAAAATCTTATTTCCATAATAAATTTTATATGTTTTTCCATGCTGAATAATCTTTAAAAGGGGATTGCTTGGAAAATATTTTATAACCCCTGAGTCATCTATAGGAAAATATTTTTGAATATTTCGTATATCTTTGAGAGGCATTTTTATGTTTGTATTTTCAAAAGTGATATCAATATTTTCTGTAACAGCCTTATCTATGCCATCTAAAGAGAGTTCAAAATTTCTTTTGTATTGTATCCCCATAATATCCATAAATTTCTCAATGGCAATGAGTTTATAATAGATTCGTTCATTTGTAGAAAGACTTTTGCTTGTTTCATGTCCAAATGCAGATTTTCCATGATTGATAGCATAGTATGTGAGAGTTTTTGACATCTCTTGTTCTTCAAATGTTTTTTTAAATCTCGTATGAGTATTTTTACTTCTATAAATATCTTCCTCTTTTAAAAGAAATTTATTTGTATGATTGACAACCTCTTCTGAGATAGTGTATAAATCATTGTATTCCTTTACATCATGGAGTAATTCTTGATCTATAACAATCGTTTGTCCCCATTTTAAAGGTTGATGATTTTTGTCTATAAACATTGGTCTATAAAACCCACTTCCATCATGAAGATTTAATACCAGTTTGACACTTTTATCAACAATGTACTGCTTTATTCTCTCAACAATTTCATACTCTGGGTCATTTTTATTTAAATCAGCAAATTTTCGGTTCATATCACCAAAAGGAGCACGACCACTTTTTATGATACTATAAAAATTGAGGTTTGGTACAATCCAAACAGAACCTTTTTTGATATCATAATGTGTTGATAAAAGTGACGCAGCCATAAATCCGCCAGGTTCATCCCCTTGAATTCCCCCAACTACAAGTAAAGTATTATTGTCCTCCTCTCCTTTTTTAATAATATCAAATGCGAACTCATTTAATTTATTTTTTTCGACATTCCCTTTTTTATCGACAATAGTACTTATTTTTGAACACATTTTTACTTCTTGTGCAAACAAATTTATTGTTTGCACGAGAAGTAAAATTCCTAAAAAATTAAACAACTTGAATATGCCACGGCTCATATATTACTCCATCTTTATTATTTTCTGCGTATCTGATATTTACATAATCCAGCTTTACTAACCTTTTAAACTCGTCTGTAGTCGTAAAAAAAGTTGAAAAATTACGACCACCAAATCCTTTTTTACCCACATCAAAATCACTAATTGCATGATGTGTATAAGCAGGTGGAGCTATTATTCTTGAAGCTTTTGAAATATTTCCATTTAATGCATATATCTTGTCTATATAAAGACTCATTTGCTTAGGAACACTTCGTATTCCAGAAGTTAAAATAATATCTTTACCAACATCTCTTAATATGTTGTTATAGTCATCTAGGGATTTTCCTCGGAAGAGATAGTGCCCCGTATAGTTTATTTTTATTGTATCTTTTTCATCAATAACTTGAGTTATTTTTTCTGTTGTTTTGGTCCCAAAAAAGCCATATTTATTTGGATTATCATAAAAAAGTTTATCAAGAAATTCTAGTTCTTGCTTAGAAAATACTCCAATTTGAGGTTCAAGTTTAGATGCTTTTAATACTTCATCAAAAGAGATAAGATTAAATTTTCCATATCCAACAAACTTTTTAACTTTTGAAAATCTCTCTCTTACAAGTAATAGACTATTCCACTCTTCTTTCGTAGCAAAAATATCATTATTTGGTATTTCTTTTAAATAGCCTTCTCCTAATAATGCTGTATTTAAAAAAGGTGTCACAGCCATAACTGATAAAAAATCTCTTCTATTCATTACACTCTTTCTCTCTCTAACTTTAGTTGTAATTGGCTATAAAACTCATTAAGATGAAGATGGAGTTCACTTTCTCTCATTTTCTTTCCCCAAGTTGGTTCAGGAAAAAAACTATCATTTTTAAACCTAGCTTGAATATGAAAATGAACACGAGGAACATAGTTTCCAAATGAAGCAATATTTATCTTATCTGGTTGAAAATAATGAAGCATCTCTTTTTCTATAAAATCTAACATTTTTAAAATTTCTAGCTTAAGAGAATAACTACACTCGCTTAATTCTTTATGTGGTTCAATAGTAAAAATCTTCAGCCATGGTATCTCAAAAGGTTCAATTTCGACCCTTAAAAATTGATTTTGATACAATATATTTTCCATCAAATAACCATTTTGATATTTTTATGTTCATGTAAAACTTTATGATAGTGTATTCTATCATCATCATTATGAACCAAAAGCTCAATATTAAAACTTTTGTATTTTCCTTTGCTACTCACTTTTGAATGTGTGACTTTATGCTGTCTATCTTGAAAAACTTCTTTAGCTATTTCGTGACCATCATGCTCATCATGAATAACTATTTTATAACACCATTCACACGGATAAATAAGTTCTAATTTATGTTTATTTAAATCTATCATCTCTTCTACGTCCGCCTTTACTTCTCTATAAATTTTAAGAATTATTTACTTCTTGATTGTACACAAGATACTATTAAGGCTAAATTAACTAAAATCCGCGTTCAATTTAGAAAGAAAGTGGGTGGTGTACAGTGCCTGGTGTTAAAATAAAAGAAAGCGAATCTTTTGAAGAAGCGTATAGAAGATTTAAAAAACAATGCGATAGAAGTTTAATCGTTACTGAAACAAGAGCAAGAAGATATTTTGAATCTAATCCTGAAAAGAAAAAGAAAGAAAAAATCAATGCTAGAAAAAAACAAATGAAAAAACTTTATATGTTAAGAAGATACGAATCAAAACTGTAGTCAATTAATAAGTATAATTATTTGAAAGCCCGTCGTTTTATGATGGGCTTTTTTTATGCTTCTAAGTGCCTCC
Source organism: Helicobacter pylori PMSS1 (assembly GCA_945883785.1). GTDB lineage: Bacteria > Campylobacterota > Campylobacteria > Campylobacterales > Arcobacteraceae > CAIJNA01. The sequence goes on along the minus strand of CAMCYD010000018.1, from coordinate 21,166 downwards.
AACTAATTAATCTCAAACTAATCGCACATCAACTCTCACACCCAATTTGCTAATACCACTACTTTGAACGACCCCTTTGAGTGGAGCTATATCATTATAATCTCTCCCGTAACCTAAAACTATATATTCATCATTTGGGATTTTATTGTTTGTTGGATCAAAATCAACCCAACCAACATCAGAAATATATATGCTAAACCAAGCATGACTTGCATCTGTTCCAAAAAGTTTCTCTTTCCCTTTTGGTGGAATGGTTCTAATATATCCACTCATATATCTAGCTGGAATCCCTATAGTTCTTAAGGCTGAAATTGCAAATTGTGCAAAGTCTTGACAGACACCTTTTTTTTCTCTAAAAATTACTTCAATTGGTGTGGTGACATCACTAAATCCACTCACAAATTTAAAATCAGCAAAAATTCTCCCCATAAATTCATAAACAGCTTGAAATAATGACCTATTTGGAGTAAAGGACACTAAAGCATATTGAACAATTTCATAACTTGCATATGGTATCAATGTTGTTGGGAAAAGATAAAGTTTCGGACAAAAATTTTCAATAGCTGAAGATTTGAGTTTTGTCTTTAATTCAAAAAAAGTCGTTTGTGAATTGAAATATTTATTAATATTTTCTCCAATAGCATAAGAATTAAGTTCCACTTTTGAAAATGCTTTCAATACTAACTTTTTATGCGGAACTCTTAGAAGTATGTAATTATTCGTATTTTCAAAGAAATCAACAAATTCATTTATCTCATATACCGTGGGAGAAATATCAAGTTTATACTCAAGAAGTTTTTGAGTCTGCGAATTTTTTGGCTTCAACCTTGCAATATTGTGACTAAATGTTACTAAATTTGCATATTCAAAGGAAGTTTCGTGGGTTATTTCATACATCATAAATCTTATGTCCTACTCGTTATTGTGTGAAAAATATGTTTTAGTTAATTCATCAGAAGCCAGTATGATTAAATCAGAAATATCAGAAAGAAACTTTTCTAGCTTTTCATAGACGAACTTATCATCTTCTATTTGTAAAAGTTCAGTAGGATTTGATAGTTTCAAAAGAGAGTATGCTTTAAAAACAGGTTCTTCAAATCCACTCAAATAATCATTATTTTTTTGTTTTGGAAGTTCTTGTAGGTCGTTTAAAAGTTCTGAAATAATATATATTAATGATTTTGGATATTTTGGATTAAACACTAAAAACTCTATCACATTCCCTATTTCAAGACTTGATTGATAATAAGCTCTATAAGAATTATAGCTTTCGTAAGAATTTAATATACTATCAAGTACCTCATATTGGAGCATCATCTCAAACTTTATAGTAAGAAGTGACCTTAATTTAGAGATAAGCAAAAGAGAAACTTCAATCTTTCCACCGATATCAAAAAGTATCAAACCTTGCTCTTTAAAAATACTTTCATCAATCAATTCTTTGTATGCCATCAGATAAATAAGGAGTGAATTTATTTGATTTATATGCTCCCTTTTTGACTGATTATTCCTAGATAAATAGTAATGCCACTCTTTATTCATTTTGTCAAAAATTCTCCATGCCTCGATTGTAAGAAGATTTTTTACACTAATATTAGTATTTGTGAGCATTTCGATAGTAAAAGTCAAGCTTCCTATTCTATTTTGATTTTGTATGACAGAAAGTATTTCACTGTAAGCTTCATTAGGAGTTGTTTTCAAAAATCCAGGATAAGTCATAGTAAGATGTGTGAGTGCGATATTGAGTATTTTTGTAAGTTGATTTGCATCCTCACAAACATCGCATTTATGAATATTGAGCATATTTTTCAAATCAAATCGTATCATTCTTGAAGTTATAATGGCACGATTGAGATATCTTCCTAACCAAAAAAGATTTTCTGCCCTTTTCGTTGAGATATTTTCTAATTTTGAATCAACATAATCTTTGCTTTTGGAAATCCCAACTGCCATCATTTCATCACTCCCAAGTATCCATAAATCCTTGCTATTTCCACCTTTTTGATTTGAAAACACTAAAGAATCTGTTGAAGTTGAAACCCTTACAAGTCCCCCTTTCATCACTTCATACCCATCTTTTCCAAGGAAACTAAATGCCCTAATAATCGCATTTCGTGGTTCAATCGTTTCCCCTGTAAAAGATGGAGTAGTAGAAAAATTGATATGTTCTTGTGCTACATAAATTGTAGGGAAAAGTTTTATTTTTGCTATTAACTTCTCTAACTGTTCTGAATTTAAATTTCTACCGATATAACTTTCAGCTCCATCTGTTTTATCTATTTTTTTAATTATAAGCGTTTGAATATTTTTCAAAACAAATGCAAGTTCATTTTCTTGTCCACACCACCAAGTTGCTATTTGAGGCAAAATTAATTCTTCGTTTAAAAGATATTTGCAGATATTTTTCATAAATGGATTCAATCCAATATTTTCTAGAATACCAATTCCAATAGGATTTATCATAGAAATATTGTCATTTCGAGCAACATTTAGAAGCCCAGCAATCCCTAGTCTTGAGTCATTTTTCAGTTCAAGTGGATCACAATAGATATCATCAACTCTTCTAATTATCCCATCCACTCTTTTGAGTCCACTTAAGTTTTTGAGCCAAAGTTGATTGTTTTTAGTAAGTAAATCTTCGCCTTGTACCAAAGTAAGTTCCAAAAAAGCGCTTAAATATGAGTGTTCAAAATATGTTTCGTTGTGAGGACCAGGAGTTAAAAGTGCAATAAGAGGATTTGTATTATTCGTTTTTACAGAAGTTTTAAGCATATTTTTAAAGCTATCAATAAAACTTGAAAGTTTTTTGATATCAATATCAGGATACAACTCATTTGATATGGAGTTCATAGTAAGGCGATTTTCTATAGCATATCCAAGCCCAGAAGGTGCAGCCGCCCTATCATTTATAACCCAAAATTTTCCATCAGGTCCTCTACTAATATCAGTCGCATACAATTTTAAAGTATAATATTCTTCACTCTTAAAATTATACACTTCAGGGATAAAACCTTTGTGAGCAAAAATAATTTCAGCGGGAATAATCTTATCTTTTAAAAGTTTTTGCTCTGTATAAATATCCTTAAAAATAAGATTAAGAAGTTTTGCCCTCTGCTTCAATCCAGCACTGACTTCATCCCACTCTCTTTGCTCAATCACAAACGGAATCGGGTCAAGGTTCCATTTTCGATTATTTCCATCTGGATCATTGTAAATATTATAAGTAACCCCATTGTCCTCAAGTCGCCAATCAATCTCAAGTTGCTTTTGAGCTAATTGTTTCAATCCAACTTTATTTAATGCATTTGAAATTTCAACCCAATGTTCTTTTACATTGCCAACTTTATCAAACATCTCTTCATTTGATAAGTTCAATCTACAATTTTTAAATATATCCATGTAACTATTTTTTCTCCAAGATATGTAAATATTCATAAGTCATATTTGCTTTATGATTTCTATTTTCGGTTTTATCCGCTTTAAATCTTTGGTATTCTTTGGTTTTTAAATCATAAGAGCCGTAGTTTTCCATAATCTTTCTAACTTCATCTTCACTCATAAGACCTTCATTGTTGTAGCTTAGAAATATATATTTAAAGTTTGCATTTTTTATCAACTCTTCAAAACTTTTAGCCACCTCATTTTTTTTACAGTAGTTTGAACGATTATACTCCCTCAGTCCTGTTTTACCAATAGGAACAAAATCATCATACAAAGCTATGGTATTTAAGAGATGATAATTTGCACTATATTGTCTTTGGTTGTAAGGTGGGTCAAGATATAAAATATCTCCATCTATTTTTTTGATAAGCTTATTTGCATCTTCTTTGTAAACCTTATGTGAATTTTCGTTTTTATCAAAATGTGCTGGTTCTAGTATCAATTCTTTAGAAGCTGATTTTTTAATATGTTTCAAATATGCCCCATAAACAGAAGCTGTATTTGCAACTTTGTCAGCACTTTCAAGTAAAGAAGCTAATAAAAAATAGTATAAATTATCATCTATTCTTTTCTTCTTTTTCCATTCTTTTAGCTTTGTTCTTATCGTGTCTATTTTTTTACCATTGATATCACTAAAGTATTGTCTATCGCTTCCGCTACCCATACAGTAATGATTGTAAATAAATCCACTATCAATAAGCTTTAAAGAGTTTAATTCCTCTATAAAATCTTCTTTATTTTCTATCTCTTCGTGATTTTCAATATAGTTTTTATTGAGTACAAAACTATAATCTTCCAAATCGTTGCTTATCACTTTTTTGACATCTTTTTTAAAAGTTCTTCCAACTATTCCAGTTCCTGCAAAAATATCACAAAATACTTTTTGCGATAAGTCATCCCCTACAACATTTGTAATCTCTTCTTTTAAAAATGGTGCTAGTTTAAATTTTGAGCCGATGTAATTCATATTTTTACTCTGCTTGAAATTCGTACAACTTCATAATATCAGACATTGAATCGATTAAATCATTTAATTTTTCTCTATCTTCATGCTCAACATCAAGCCAACAAAGTGCATTTTCTACATTTATTACTGCTTCCCTCATAAGATTTGATGCTTTTTGGTAATCACTTTTTTCCATTTTCCACTTCCTTAGTTTTTTCCTTGATAATTTCAAGTGGACTAATATCAAAAAACTCTGCCAATTCCACTACATTACTTTTTATAGGGATAAACTTATCCGATAAAATATTTGATAGTTGAGTTTTTGAAATACCCAAACTATTTGCCAACTCTTGTAATGTTGCAATTTGTTTTTTTGCCATTAATTCTCTTATTTTAAATTTATCAATTTCTACCAAAATTATATCCTATTTTTATTTAAAAGTCAAATATTTTATGAACTATTATTAATTATTTGATGAATCTATATTGATTTGTCTATGTTCAGTTAATCTTTCACATTTTGAACAATTTAACTTTCTTGCCCATCTATTAGGTGTACTTTCAGTAAATGGAATATTATGTTTTAGTCTCATAACTTGATATGTTTTTGCTTGACCTGACTGTAAATCACACTTTGTACAATGCCATTCTCCATCTTTCAAGATTTCAAAATCCTTATACATCATTGTATTTTTATTAAATGGATTATCCATTTCTTTTCTCCTTTGTTAGTTTATTTAGTTCGTTTCGCCATTTGTAAGGGTCATACCAAAAACAACCTACACAACCATTTTCATCACTTTTTGAAGTTCCTTGCCAAGTTTTATTACCAGCATACCAAAACTCAATTCCTGGAAAGTTTCCTCTAATTCCATCCTTAAAGCACTTTTCACATTGTCTTGATTTCCAAAGATTATTATTTCTATTTAATAAAATAAATTTTGCTTTTAATTCATCATCAGATAAATTATCATTCTTGTCTTCGTTACTATTCCATCTTATTTGAGGAAATCTATGGTCAATTTCTAGTTCCGTTGGGCTTAATTTTCTAAGAAATACAGCTTCTTCATTTTGATATAAATCTTTTACTTTTTTTGCAATCTTTGGAGTAATCTGAGTTCTAATACTTACATTTTCCAATAGTTCTAAAGTCTTTAATTTTCGATGTGAAGTTGTTTTTTGACAGGTTTCACAAAATATTCTTTTTTCCCATCTTCTAGGTGTTGGCTCTTCAAATTGAATACCTTTTTCATCTCTCCAAGTTTGCCAAGTTTTTGCTTGTCCTGATTTTAATTCACATTTTGTACAATGCCACTTCAAATCTTTTAGCACTTCCCAGTCATTATATGATGTTGTATTTTCTTTAAATGGATTATTCATTATTTTTAAATCCGTTTAATCGCATTCTTAATAAAGGTTTCCCTTGTCCTTCTCCATATTCTTTTTCAACAATGTATTTATTATTCAAATAGCTATCTTTTGTACCATCTCCATTTACTCCTCTTGCATAACTACTTCCATTTGTTACATTCAAATCTTTATAATTTTCATCTTCAATATTTTTCACATCTATCCAGTCAGTTTTACCTTCTCTATTAACTTTTGAATATATTTCAAACTTAATGCCCTTTCTTTTGTCTGTTATTTTCATTAAAACTCCTTTTTTTAAATGTTAAAACCAATATCTTGAAATCTTTTTATCATTTCTTTTTTATACTTTTTATTTTTAGTCCAATTAAATTCTACTTCTTTTAACTCATCAATGGAACTTGGTGATATTAAAAAAAGTATTTCATTTTCAATTAATCCCTCAATAAGATATTTGTACTGCTCTGAATCTTCATTACAATCAATTGCATACAATCCCCAACATTCATTTATAAATGGATCTATTATCGTGAAGATAAATTTTAGTGCTTCTTTTCCACAATCAATGTCTTTAGGACTTGCAAAGTGTTGAATTTTATTTCTCAACATACCAAATTTATTAAATAATTCTATATCTTTTAATTTAATTCCCGTCGTTGCCCAAAGCCGTTCAGGTAAATCTGAATATTGAATTGTTTTACCTTTTTCTAATAAATGCTCAAAATTTAATAATTCTGTACTATTATTTGACGAATGAGGTAATTTTTCAAAAATTAATAATGGATGTTCTTGGGCAATCCTTGCTTTTATCAATATTTCCGCTGAATGAACAGCTTGAAGTACTGATAATTCTGACCACATTGAATTTTCATAACTATAATAGTTTGCGTGATAATTTGCATGAGTTAGAGCACTCATTCCCAAATTTATCATATGCCTATAAACTTCTTTTAAATCCTCTTGCATCAAAATTCCTTCTTAAACACAAAAATATACTCATGTTTGAAAATATAATAATCGCTATTTAAAGCTCTATATCTCCAAATACCGCCAACTCCAAGTTTTCCACGATTTCCTTCAACATTTTTGATAATCGTCCCTTTGAGTTTCACTTTAAAATTTCGTTTTATCATATCCATACAATAAAATCCAAGTGGTATCACTTCCCCATTTTTATACACATCCCCAATAACAACAGCAAAATATCTATCCTTATCAAGATGTTTCAAACTATTTTCACAAATGATTTTAAATTTTTTCACAAATTCATTGATATTATCTATCTTTGACATATCATTAACATCATCTGTAAATTTCACTATATCCATATAAGGTGGGTGCATAAGTACGAACTGCACACTTTTGGTTTTGAATTTTTCATTTGCATTTTGAATATTCTCATCCACTTGCTCACTATCCAAACTATTGCAATGATTTATATAAAAATTATCTTTGTACTTTCCATCACTCATAGCACCATTTACATATTCAAACATATCTGGATTTATATCAAAACCGATATATTTTCGCCCCAATTTCTCACACTCAAAAAGTGTCGTTCCGCTTCCCATAAAAGGCTCTAAAACTATGTCATTTTCTTTTGTGTATCGCCTGATAAGTTGATTTGGAATTTGTGGAATAAAATTTCCATGATAAACATTTTTATGTTTACCACTTTTATCTCGCTCATTTATCATCCATAAGCTATCTGTGTTTATATCACTTTCAGCCCATTTCTCCATATCCAAATCATTAAACTTTGCCATCTATTTTTTTGTCCATCTTTGTCTTAAATCCATAGTATGTGGATATTCAGGATTAATTCCAAGTTTTTGAACTTTAAATACTTTTCCACCATCTTTGACAACTATTTTTCTTGTTTCATGTGTTGCATCATTGTTTTGTGCGACAACTGGTGCCGATTGTTCTATAACTTCCCCTTGAGAGTGATTGAAATCCCAATATCTATTGATTCTTCGTGATTCTGCTTCATAAGAATTTACGGGGAAACTCTCATAAGTTCGCCCACCTGGATGCGATACAAAGTAGTTAAATCCACCGATTGACTTATTGTTCCAATTATCCACAACATCAAAAGTTAGTGGTGTATCAACCCCAATAGTAGGGTGAAGTGCTGACCAAGGTTGCCAAGCTCTATATCGTACTCCACATACAAATTCCCCGTGAGTGCTTGATTTTACAAGCGGTATCTCTACTCCATTGCAAGTGATAGTGTATCTTTCAGGGACGAAATCTCTCACTTTGATTTGAAGTCGTTCTAGTGAACTATCCACATATCTAGCAGTTCCTTGACTTCCGCTTTCTTCCCCCAAAACATGCCAAGGCTCAATAGCTGCTCTTATTTCAATATCCATATTTTCGATTTTTGTCATCCCATACAATGGAAAACGAAACTCAAAAAATGGGTCAAACCAATCAAGTTTAAAAGCATATCCTTCATCATTGAGATATTCGACAATACTTTTCATATCCTCTTTTACATAATGCTCAAGCAAAAATTCATCGTGAAGTCTAGTTCCCCATCGTACAAGTTTATGTTTGTATGGTTTTTTCCAAAAAGCACTGACCAATGCACGAACTAAAAGCATTTGTAAAAGTGCCATTTCTCTGTGAGGAGGCATATCAAAAGCCCGAAGTTCTAGTATCCCAAGTCGTCCAGTACTACTATCTGGTGAATACAGTTTATCTATGCAAAACTCACTTCTATGGGTATTTCCTGTGATATCTGTGAGCATATGACGAAACAATCTATCAGTGAGCCAAAATGGAACTTCCCCATCTTGTGGGATTTGAGAAAATGCGATTTCAAGTTCATACAGATTTTCGATTCTCCCCTCATCAACTCTAGGTGCTTGACTCGTTGGTCCGATAAATGCACCACTAAAAAGGTAAGAAAGACCAGGGTGATGTTGCCAAAAAGTGATAAGACTTTGTAAAAGTTCTGGTTTTCTAAGAAGTGGGCTATCACTTGGTTTCATAGCTCCAATCGTTACATGGTTACCACCGCCAGTTCCAGTGTGTTTTCCGTCAAGCATAAACTTTTCTGTCCCAAGTCGGCAAACTCTAGCATCTGCGTAAAGTTTTGTAAGATTGTCGCTTAAGTCTTTCCAAGAAATTGCAGGTTGAATATTAACCTCAATTACACCTGGGTCTGGAGTTACTTTTATTCTATCAGTTCTTAAATCATGCGGTGGCTCGTAACCTTCCAAAATTACAGGCATATTCAACGCCTGTGCTGTAACTTCAATTGAAGAAATAAGGTCTAAAAATTGCTCCGTATCTTCAATTGGTGGCAAGAAAAGACAAAGTTTATTTTCTCTGATTTCAGAACACATCGCAGTTTTTACAAAAGCAGAATATGTATTTAAAGAGGTAGTTGTATCTTCAAGATTTGTAGCTCTCCTTTTTACATTTTCCTGATAGTTTCCAAGTTCAGGATACGAAGCAAAAAGGTCAACTTCAAATCCTTTTTCAAGTTCTATATGTGGTTTTGCCAAAAGTGAATTAAGCGGAAGCCTTAGTCCAATTGGAGAATTTCCAGCTGATAAAAACATATGTTTTCTTCTAAATTCCCATTGGCAAGTGAGCCATTTTGTTTTTCCAAAACCAAGAGGAAGAACATATCCAACTTCATTATTTAGTCCATTTGAGAGTTTTTCGGCTATCGTTTGTCGCTCTAATGAGTCTTTGAGGTCAAATTCCAAAGGATCGATATCAAGAGGCATCTCAGCTTCTTTCATAATATAATACACTGGGTCTTCATATGCACTTACGATATTTTCTGGACTCACACCCAATACCAATGAAAGATGGGATAAAAACTTTTTAGCATCAGCTGTTGTAAATGAATAATCTTTATTTTTATCAGCCAACAGCTCAGGATTCTCCCAAACAGGAACCCCATCTTTTCTCCAATAAATACTTGTTTGCCATCTAGGAATTGGCTCTCCTGGATACCATTTTCCTTGTGCATGATGTAATAATCCACCGTTTGTATAGGAACTTAATAGTTTTCTCGAAAGGTCATTTGCAAGTTTTCTTTTGTGTTCTCCATCAGCTGTAGTATTCCACTCTGGTGCTTCCATATCATCGATACTTACAAAAGTAGGCTCTCCTCCCATAGAGAGTCGCACATCATTTGCTACCAAATCCTCATCCACTTGAAAGCCAAGCTCATAAATAGCTTCCCACTGTTCTTCTCTATACGGTTTTGTAACACGAGGCGATTCAAAAATCCTCGTCACTTTATTTTCATACTCAAAAGTCACTTCACATTTATCACTCAAACCCTCGATTGCATGAGCTGAATTGTAGTGTGGAGTACAAGCAAGTGGAATATGCCCTTCCCCAGCAAAAAGTCCACTTGTACTATCAAGCCCAACCCAACCAGCCCCTGGAATATAAACTTCAGTCCAAGCATGAAGGTCTGTAAAATCCTCTTCAGGACCACTAGGACCATCTAATGATTTTTCATCGGCTTTGAGTTGCACGAGATAACCAGATACAAATCTACTTGCAAGTCCTAAATGACGAAGTACTTGTACAAAAAGCCAAGAAAAATCTCTACAACTTCCAAGTTTTTTGCCAAGGGTATACTCACAAGTTTGTACCCCTGGTTCAAGTCGTATCGTGTAATTTAAATGTGTATAAATTTTTTGGTTGAGTGCTACTAAAAAGTCAATAATTGGCATCTTAGCAGTATCAACCGTTGCAACGAAATCCCGTATCGCTTGTGAATCTTCATCTTTTTCTAAATAAGGAATCAACTCTTTTTGGAGTGTTTCATTGTAGGTAAATGGATAATCTTTCGCACTATCTTCCACAAAAAAATCAAAAGGATTGATAGTTATCATATCAGCTAAAATCTCAACATCAATATGCAATTTATCTGTTTTGTCAGGAAAAACTATCCTTGCCATATAGTTTCCAAATGGGTCTTGTTGCCAATTGATAAAATGATTTTCAGGCTTGATTTTAAGTGAATAAGCCTCGATAGGTGTCCTACTGTGTGGAGCTGGACGAAGCCGTATGATGTGCGGACTTAAACTTATTTTTTTGTCATAGTTATAGTGTGTTTTATGTGATAATACTACTTTGAGTGCCATTTCTCATCCTTTAATAATGATTTGCTATAAGTATATCTTGCTTCCCTTATTTTTTAGACTAGAAAAATCCAACAGCCAAAACTCCTTTGTTAAAGTATTACTGACAAATGATAGACCACAAAAGCTTATTTCAAATATTTTATAGTAAAATCTCCCCTATGCAAAAAATATCAAAACTTTTAAACGATTTTAACGAACTTGTAATGTTCAAACACTCTATCTTCTCTTTACCATTTATTTTTATAGCGATGGTTGTGGCAAGTGATGGTTGGTTTGGATTTGAATTGGCGATTATGGGAATTTTAGCTGCCCTATCAGCTCGTAATTTTGCGATGGGATTTAACCGTTATCTTGACCGTGATATCGATGCAAAGAATCCTCGAACGATAAATCGTCCAAGTGTTGATGGGAGACTTAGTCCAAATCAAATCTATCTTTTTACTCTCATAAATGCACTTATTTTTATAGTTGTTGCTTTTTTTGTCAATGACCTTGCTTTTTATCTCTCTGTCCCTATTTTAGTGGTGATTGGGAGTTATTCTTATTTTAAAAGATTTTCAAGTCTTGCTCATATTATTTTGGGGATTTCGCTCGGACTTGCTCCAATTGCAGGGGTTGTGGCTGTGAGTGAAACTATCACTTTATGGAGTATTTATCTTTCAGTTGGTGTTATGTTTTGGGTCGCTGGATTTGATTTACTGTATTCTTTGCAAGATATAGAAGTGGATAAAGAGCTAGGACTTCACTCTATTCCCTCTCGATTTGGGGCAGTTAAGACAATGCTTTTTTCAAAAATGATGCACATTTTAACCATCATTTTTTGGAGCTTGTTTGTTTACGAAGCAAATCTTGGAAACTTTGGATATCTCGCGATAATTGCCAGTATCATTATGCTTGGATATGAACACTACCTTGTAAGTAAAGACTTCAAAAAAATAGATAAGGCATTTTTTACAGTCAATGGCTATCTTGGAATACTCTTTTTTATCTTAATCATTTTGGATATAGCTTTTTAGATGAAACACTTAAAGGGATTTTTTAATAGATACTTTTCACTCGCTATCATTGCGATGTACTCTACCTTGCATAAACTCACAAGGATTGATAGCAACTTCCAATACCACCTCAAAGCTTTTGAATATGAAGAGCGAAAAACTTCACCTCCTCCTCTTTTTTTATAGAAATTAATAGTTAAGAATTCAAAATTATTGTGCGATAAAAATCGCTTTTTTTATAAAAAGGAAAAATCAAATATGCAAAAAAATATCTCATTAAGTATAGCTACAGCTATACTATTAGCTACAAATAGTTATGCCCAGACAAGTGAAGATTTGGGGATGATAATAGTTACAAGCGCCACTAAAAGTGAACAATCTATCAAAGATGTTACTTCAAATGTAGAAGTAATCACAGGTGCTGAACTAGAAGAAAAACATATCACAACAGTTATAGATGCTCTAAAGCTAACAAATGTTTCAATAAATCAAAGTGGGGGAATGGGACAAACAAGTTCATTTTTTCTAGGTGGTATGAGTGCGGAACATACTTTAGTTTTAGTTGATGGTGTACGATACAATGACCCAACTGTAACAAATGGATATGCTTTACTTGACCATCTGATGATTGCAGATATTGAAAGAATTGAGATAATAAAAGGAGCTCAAAGTGGCATTTGGGGAGCTGATGCAGCTGCTGGTGTTATCAATATCATCACAAAAAAACCAAATGAAAAACAGACACTTAAACTCAATCTTGAAGCTGGTAGTTTCAATACAAAAAAAACAAATATGAAAATTCAAGCAAAAGATGAAAAAAATAATTTTGGGATGAGTGTTTCACAAATCACAAGTGATGGCTTTAGTGCGATGGTGCCAAAAGGTAAAGATGTAGCGAATTACGAAGATGATAAATATGAAAATACAACTGTAAAATTACAATATGGAGTGAGTATCAACGATACTAATAAGATAGATTTTGCCCATACTATTGTTGATGCAAAAGGGGATTATGATAGTAGTTTTAGTGGTGGTGCAAATGATACAACTTCAAACTTTACAAATAAAAATAAATTTACTCAAATAAATTTTAATCACATAGATTCTTTTAATATAGTAGATTTTTATACCAATAAATCAACTTTTGATAGAACCTATGCTGGGGGAGAATATGTTGGCGAAACCAAAGAAATAGGTGTAAAATCAAAAATATCATATAGAACAAAAGATTTTATTATCGTTGGTGCTGATTCAAAAGAGCAAATTATGAATAAAAGTTATTCTGTTCTTGAAGGAAAATACAAAAGTAAAGGGGTATTTGTAACCAATTCAAATAATTTTTCAAACACTATCATAACTGAGTCGTTACGAAAAGATAATTACGATAGTTTTAAAGATAAAACAACAGGAAAAATTGGAATCAAACAGATATTTACAGAAGATTTAAGTGCAAGTGCAAACTATGGAACAGCTTATAAAACACCTTCTTTATACAATTTGTATGCCGAATGGGGTGCTGGAAATTTAAATTTAGTCCCTGAAGATATTAAAAGTTTTGATGCTTCGATTGAGTATAAAGATTTTGCAGTGAAATATTTCTCATCAACTATTGACAATGAAATTTTATATTTATATTCACCAACAGCTCCTGATTATTATCAAAGTGATAAAAAATCAAAATACAAAGGTTATGAAATCTCTTATCAAAAAGGATTTGAAACAACTCTTTTTAGTGTAAAATATATGAATCAGTCTGCAAAAGATGGTGATGGTAAAGATTTACAAAGAAGAGAGAAAGAGAAAGTGAATTTTTCAGCTGATTATTTTGGAATAAAAGCATTTAATTTTAATCTCAATGGGGAATATGTTGGGGAAAGATATGATGATTTAGCCAAAACAAAACCAACGGGGAAATACACAGTGCTTAATACAGTAGTAAATTATGAATACAAAAGAAATCTTAATTTGTATCTAAAAATCAATAATATCACCGACAAAAATTATCAAGAAGTTGATGGTTATGCTACATCTCCAAGAGCTTACTATGTGGGTATAAATGCAACTTTCTAAAAACATACACATAAGAGATTTTTTACAATACAAATTTCTCAATTCAATTTTTACAGGACTCGCTATGGGTTCTGTATTTACGATTTATGGCTCATTAAAGCCATCTATCTTTTCAATTGGTGGGATATTTTTAGCGATTGGGCTTTTGATTGTTGCTAAATATTACACAAAAATACTCAATATGAGCTCATTTTATCGTATCTCTTTGGGAGTTGAAATTGTGATGTTTGTGATGGTGGGATATTTTTTACTAAACCCTTATAACTACACAACTGCACTCTTAGTTTATATAGGGTATCAAATCTCATTTATGTTTGGAAGTTATCTTGTAAGAGCTGAAACAATTTTCTTAAATAGATTGCAAATCTTAAGTTTTCTTGATGTTGCGAAACAAAAAGGATATCTTGTAGGGTTAGCAATTTCATATCTTTTTTATAAAATCTTAGAGTATTTTGGGACAACTGACAATCAAATACAAGTGTATTATCTTCATTTTGGACTCTTTTTTCTTGAACTCTTTGTGATATTTTTTGTATGGAAAGCTTTTTCCAATATCCTTTTTGATAAAATCTAACACTCAAGAGGGCAAAGCAAAAAATGAAAAAATACACAATAAAAGAACAAGCCATAAATGACAACAACTACCAAAAACAAAAAGGGTGCGAATATATCACAGCCTATAGCCCAAATAGTATCAGTGATACATGAAAATAGAAAAACTTTTCTCAAATCTTAGTCGTCACAAAGAACTTATTTTTTATCTATTTGAACATAGGGATAAAATAGTTTTTAAGAGTGAATGTGAAAAGTTTACAAGTTTGGAGGCTTTAGATATTTTAGATGATTTTGAGATTATTGAGATAAATAGTGAAAAAGTATTTTTAGATTTAAGAGTTATCACTTTTTTAGGGGATTATTTAGAACTTGATGAAAATATTGAAATCTCAAAAATAACTGAGATAATCAACTCTTTAAAACACACTATTGATATAGGTTTTGAGTTTAGAGAGAAACAAAAAACTCTCATTCCAAAAATCAGAAGAGAACTTAAAAAATGCGATTTTACGATGCTTTCAAATCTTTTAAAACTGAGACTTCATATTGATAGAGTTTATAAAAGTATTGATAATTTTGCTTTAAAAATAAAAGAGTTGGAATATTATAAAACAAGATTAAAAGAGTTTAGTTTAACAATAGAGAATTTTGAAAAGTTTTTATTTTACTATGAACCAAAACTGGCTCATTTTTACAATAATGACTTAAATGAGATATTAAAAGATGTAAAAACAAATCTCCAAAACCTAAATACAAGTTTAATTCCGCTTACTTTTGATGTGATAGAGTATATAAACAAAGCTCAAAAACAAAATATCTTTATAGAAAAAATCGCAAAACTTAAAGAGCTCAAAGACTCTTTACAAGTCAAAGAACAAACAAATATACTTTCATTAGTAGATAATTTTGATGTAGTTGATTCTATGAATATCATAAAAACAAGACTTGATAGTGAAATTCTAAATAGTGAAGATTTTAAAAACCTCGTAGAAAAATTATCAATAAATGGCAAAGTAAAATCCAAAAAAGCTGATATTATAGAGCTTAATGTGAATAGTTTAGAGTATGATTTTGTAGATACTTATTCTTTACATTTACAGTTTAAATCCTCAAGAGTTGATTTGATTCATTTTTTGATGCAAAATTCAACATTAAAAGATAAATCACTTGATGAAATGAGTGAGATTTATTGTCGTATGGTTTTATTGTATGAAGATGTTTATAATCTCACAGATGATACAAAAGCTTACGAAAATATCAGTTTTAGGAAGATTTATTATGAATGAAATTATAGACAAACAACAAAGCCAAAAAATATTTTACTATTTAAAAGATGGGAAATTTTTGTCACAAAACTCTTGCAAAAAAGAGGAGCGAAAACTTTTTGATTATGTAGATAGGAATTATGAAGATTTAAAAGATGTTTATGAATATATTGGGGTAAATTTAGTTTTAAAAAATGGATATTGCTATTTTTCTAGCTTAGATAATAAAGAACAAAAACTAAAAACAATCTATGAATTACTTGATGTTTTAAGTTTTTTTCATCATTTTAATCCACTTTTTGATGTAGGCATTCGGTTTACTTTACAAGGGATGCAAGAGAAAGTGATAGATGATGTAACCTTAAAAATCAAGCTAGAGAAGATGAAAAACGCAAATGATGATACCTTGGCAAGTTCGATAAAATCCTTAGTTTTCAAACTTGAGAAGAGAGGTTTTGTTGCTTGTGAAGATGAATATTTACAGAGGTATGTAGTGCTTGATAGTATTTCATATTTAAATGATTTTTTTGAAAAAATAGAGATAAAAGGGTAGAAGAGTAAAAATGGATGGACTAACAAATACAACACTTATAAAATCGGCAAAGTTTGATTTTGCATCGGTAAATCTTGATGGAAATACTCTTTTTGTTGGAGCAAATGGAGCTGGGAAAACGACACTTTTGCGAGCTATTTTGTTTTTTTATACAGGCAGTGGCGAAGGTTTGGGGATAAATAGAGCGAAAAAAATCTCTTTCACTGATTATTATTTTCCTTATGAAAACTCTTATATCATTTACACTTATAAAAAAGCTGATAAATATATTTTGGTAGTTGCCTACAAAGATGGTAATATCAAATATTATTTTGCACTTTTTGATGAACAACCAGATATTCAAAAAATATTCATAGAAGAAGATAAAAAACCAATTGAGATAGCCTATTTAAAACCTAGATTAAAAGAGATTTCAAATTTGAGTAATATTGTTCAAAACGGAGCGAAATATAGGGAAATTTTGTATTCAAAAAATACAAAAGAGAAAGAGTACTCCTTGTTTGAAGCAAAAGAATATGAATCCTTTTCAAGAACTTTATCAAATATTTTTATAAACTCAAAAGTTGATTCTAATTCAATAAAAAAAGTGATTGTTTCTTCATTAAATTTAGATACTTTTATAGATATTTCGCAACTTCAAAGGTTTTTAAAAGATTTTAATTTACTTTATGAAGATATTGTACTGTATGAAAAAAGTAATAAAGATATTTTGAAAGTTATTGATTTTTTACAAGAGTATGAACAAACAAAAACTTTTATGGAAAATGAATTTCAAACACTTTTTGCTTCAAAAGAATTCGTGCAAGATAGCATAAAAGATTTTGAACAAAAACTTGAAAAGGCAAATAGCGACCTAGAAAAACAAAAAACTATTTTTCAAAAAGAGGAAGATGGGTTTAAGAAAAAGAATCATAATTTTATTGAGAAAAATGCAACTATTAAAGGATTTTTAAAAAAATGTGATGAAAAAAAAGAATTTTATGAAACATCAAATATCGAAACAAAAATCCTAGAATTTGCAAAAAAACAAAATTTAGAATCAAGACTCACAATTACAACTTCAAACAAAGATTTTTTGACAAAAGAGCATAAACAACTTGAAGTTTCCAACCAAAATCAAGTCGAAAAAATCAATAATAGTTTCGTCTCCCAAAAGAATATTTTAGATAAAAAAATATTTGATTTACAAAATGAACAAAAAGAGAAAATTTCAAAAATAGAGAAAAAAGAGATTGCAACTATAAAGGAAATCGAAAGAGAATTTGCACAAAAAAGATTGGAGTTTAAAGATATTTTGTTTCAAATAAATAGTGAGAAAAAAGATTTGCAATTTGAAAAAACAACTCTAATAAATCAAAACTTTATTTTCAAACACAATGAAGATTTAGAAAAACTTATGGTTCAAAAAAACCACACAATTGTCAATATAAAAGAGCAAAAAGGGAAACTGGGTCAACTAGATACAAAACTTTCCCATGAAGAAAAACTTTTCAATTTGAATTTAGAAAATAAAACAAAAGAGTTTGATGCTGAACTAGAAAATATAACTCACAAAATGGAAGAGATACAAAAAACACTCACTCCGATAAAAGGGAGCCTAATCCATACTCTTTATGAAAAAAGTTCACACAGCAATAACTATTTACACTTTTTAAAAGATGAGATATTGCATAGTAAAATTGATTTTGATTTGAAAGATTTTTCAAATCAAATTTTTGAACTTGATTTAAAAGATTTTGAACCAAAAAACTCAAATCTGGCTTCCATAATAGAACAGCTCAAAACAAAACATAATCAAAAAATAAAAGAGAAAACAAAAAGCTTGTCCGATTTGGAAAACGAGTTTAAAAGTTTTCTGCATAAGATTTATAGGGAAAAAAGGGAGTTAAATGAGTCTATAAAAGAGCTTGAAATAAATCTCAATTTATTGGAAGTAAAAATAAACAAACTTACTCTTGATAAACAAAAAGCTCTCAAAGATTTTGAAAATTTTAAAAGTGAAAAGTTAGAAAATCTAAATCTTACAATAAAAGCAATAGAAGAGAAAATAAAAAAACAAAGCGATGAATACAATAATCTATCACTTTTGGAGCAAAATGAGATAAAAGGGAAAAAATCAGAGTTTACAAAACAAATAAATAGCATAAAAAGTTTTTATTTGGAACCATTTAAAAAGATAGAAGAGGAACTTATTTATCTTGAAAAAAACAAAAAAACAGAGCTTGAAAAACAAAATGAAAGTTATAAAAACCTCCTAAAAGATAAAAATGTAGATATACAAAAACTCCAACAAATCGAAAATGAAATCGTAACTTTAGAGCATAAGATCCAAAAGATAAACTCCTATCAAACAATAATCATAGAATACAATAAAGACAAAAAAGAGTATTTAGATAAAGAAGATGAGTTCAAAAAAGAGCAAAGAGTTTTAAAAGAGGAGTTTAAAAAAATAGAAGATGATTTTTATGGTGTCAAAGGGGTATTTGCAACAGTTCAAAATGAACTAAATTTGAAAACAAATCAACTGCAAAATACAAAAAGTGCAAAAAACAATGATTTAAAGAATATTGTAAATTTTGAAAAAAACCCAACATTTGAAAGGTACAAATCTTTAGGTTTTCATTATGCTTCAAACAACAGTGTCAAAGAGGATATTACTTCTATTTTAAATGCTTTGGAAACTTTAAAAGAGCAATATGACAATGGGTATAAAAAAATCCAAAGTCAACTTTCCAAATTAAACTCTTTATTTGACAATACTTTAGGGATACAAAAAGTTTTAGATGATGTACAAACAGCATATCTTTTAAAAGAGTATTTTGAACAAAATAAGATAAGTCACTCAAAAGAACTTTTGGGAGAAAATATTGATAAAATCATAAAATATATCGTGAGCAATTATGATAAATTACTTGACTCACAAGGGCAAATAAAAACTCTAATAAGTAAAATTACCAAACTCTTTTCTTCAATACATATCAATGTCATCGATTCTTTGGAGTTAAGATACCAAGAGAGTAATAATAAAATTATTGAAATAATAAGTAAAATCAAAAGCGAAAATGATGAAAATAGTTTTGGTTTTAGTACAAATTTGTTTTCAACTACAAAAGAGTCAAATAATCTTGTTAAACTTTTGAGTGATTTAGTCGATACAATCGAACATGACAATATTAATAAAATAGATTTGGAAGATAGTTTTATCCTTGAATTTAGAGTTGTTGAAAATGGAAATGATTCAAAATGGTTAAGTTCCCTTGATATGATAGGTTCAAATGGAACGGATGTTTTAGTAAAAAGTATGATTTATATCGCAATGCTTCATATTTTTAAAGAGCAAAGTACAAAAAAAGAGTTGATGGTTCAGGTGGTACTTGATGAAGTTGGAATTCTTTCGCAAAAGTATTTAAAAGAGCTAATAGAATTTGCTAATAAATATGGGATTGTATTTGTAAATGGTGCACCTGACGAAAAACTTATAGGAACCTACAAAAGGGTAAGTTTGATAAGCAATATAAATTCAAAACCTGTCGTCAAAGAGTTGATAATAAAATGATACAAGTGACAAAATATCTCCAAACACTTTTAAAACTAAAAGAGCAAAAAGAGCTCAATTTTTCAAGTATTCCAAAAGAATTACTGGGTAGTTTACTTGAAGAAAAATTGGTTGTCGTGAAAACAATTACAGGACGAAAAAAAAGAGTTATCACAAATGATGTTTTTTTTGAAGTTTACAAGGATTTGGAAAATATAAAAAATGCTACCACAAGAAGTGAACTTATAACTTCTAAAAGTCACTCCAAAAGTAAAAAAATATCCCCACAAAGTGGAATGTATCTTAATGGGAATTGCGAAATTTTAGGTGTAAAACTACCATTATTTGACAAAAGTGCAGTTTTTATTAAAGAGATTCCAATGATTGATGAAAGTATTTTGGTAGTTGTTGTAGAAAATTTTGAAAATCTTATTTTTTGGGAAAATCAACTTTGGTTTTTACAAAAAGAGAATATATTATTTGTTTTTAGAAATAAAATGATGTTGGAATTTATACAAAATCTACAAAATAAAATCATCTATTTTGGTGATTTTGATTTAGCTGGAATTGATATTTTTCAAACACAAGTAAAAATACGAAATAAAAATATTGAATTTTTTATTCCCAATAATATTGGAGAGTTGATAAATAAATATGGAAATAGAGAGCTTTTTAGCAAACAATTGAATAGATATAAAAATATAAAAAGTGAAGATAATACAATGCAAGAGTTGGTAGATATGATAAAAAAATACCAAAAAGGTTTAGAACAAGAGTTTTTTATAAAAAGGTTGGAAAAATGAAAGTTCTCTATTTCGGCGGTCAAAAATCAGGCAAATCAAACCTTGCAGAGCAAAAAGCAATCCAATACTCATACCATTTAAAATAATACTTTTTTTAGAGCCACTTGCAAATTCAAAGATTTTGAGTATGAATAGTAGCAATTATTAGATTTTCACTTTAAAAATCACTATTTACTCCCTGTAAACGGTTATTTTTAAAGGGGAAAGATGATGATTGAAACTGTTTATAATCATTTGTTTGAATTTGCAAGTGGCTCTTTAGGAATTGCATTATGGTATAGCTATCACAGAACAAACTAAAACTTAGCAACTGGTCATTGCGAGGAACGAAGCAATCCATAGGTCGGCTTCTTGGACTGCTTCGTTCCTCGCAGTGACTGTACTGAAAAACCTTTAATTTGCTTTAGAGCCACTTGCAAATTCAAAGATTTTGAGCATGAATAGTAGCAATTATTAGATTTTCACTTTAAAAATCACTATTTACTCCCTGTAAATGGTTATTTTTAAAG
>CAMCYD010000017.1 GCA_945883785.1 Helicobacter pylori PMSS1 | reverse complement strand
AATTCAAAGATTTTGAGTATGAATAGTAGCAATTATTAGATTTTCACTTTAAAAATCACTATTTACTCCCTGTAAATGGTTATTTTTAAAGTGAAAAGATGATGATTGAAACTGTTTATAATCATTTGTTTGAATTTGCAAGTGGCTCTACAATATAAATTCCCCAACTTGGAACTTTTGAACGGGGAGAAGAAATCATATTTATTCTTGGTTTAAATTATAATATATCAATATATCTTGATATATTATAATTTGTATGGTATAGTTTTACAAAATCAAAAAAAGGATTTCAAATGAGTAAAAAAGTATTAGTTTTATGTACAGGAAATAGTTGCCGAAGTATAATCGCAGAAGCTCTAATAAACGCTAAACTTGATGGGGTAGAAGCTAAAAGTAGTGGTGTAAAAGCGAGTGGAAAAGTCAATCCAAATGCAAAAAAATTGCTTGAGGAGAAAGGGATTTGGAAAGAGGAGTACCATAGTAAAACTCTTGATATCCTTCTAGATGAAGAGTTTGATTTGGTAGTAACGGTTTGTGACCATGCAAATGAAACTTGTCCAATGTTTCCAAAATCTGTTCCAAAAATCCATGTGGGATTTGTTGACCCTGATGGAAAAGGCTTTGAGGCTTTTGAAGCAACTTATAAAGAGATAGAAGAGATACTTTTACCAAAAATTCAAACTTTTTTTGAAATAAAAAAAGAAGTAACACAATCAAAAGATGGTGTCAATATTAAGTTTAGTGGTTTTGTGACCAAAGAGAAAATAGAAACGATGGTCAATAATTGTAAAATTGGTCAATGTGAATGTATGGGTAATGAAACAAAACAAAAAATTACAAATATGCAAGTAAGTGGAATGGATGGAAATGTAAAACTCACACTTAGCGGGACTATAAATGAAAAAGAGATACAAGAGGCATTGAGTAAGTCAACAGTACTAACAGATAAAAAGTGAAGTGAAATGTATCCAAAATTATAAAAAGAAAGAAGAAAAATGAACAAAATACTAATTGGAATACTCGTGGCAACCGTCTCACTTTTTGGGCAAACATATGATCTAAAACCTATCCATATAACGAAAGATATCACTTGTGTTATAGGTGACCTCAATCCTCCAACAAAGGAGAACAAAGGTTTTGTATCCAATATGTGTTATGTGAATATTGGAGATAGTTTGGTGGTACTTGATGCTGGACCTACTTACAAATTTGCAGAGGATTTTTATGGTTTGATGAAAAAAGAGTATCCAAAACTTCAAGTTTCCCATGTTGTTTTATCAAATTTTCATGATGACAGAGTGCAAGGAGCTGGTTTCTTTCAAGAAAAAGGGGCAAAAATAGTGGGATACAAAAATCTTAACGAAGATATCAAAGGAAATTTGGATAAATTTGAGCGGATGAAAATGATTTTAAATCCAGAAATTTTAAAAGGAACTACAATCCCAAAAGCTGATTTGCTTGTGGAAAATGGCTATGAAATCAAAGGTTCAAAGAAAACACTTACAATCATCAAACCAAGTAGCGTGAGTGAAGAAAAAAGTGATATAGCGATATATTCAAAAAGCGATAGTTTCTTATTTGTTGGAAATATTGTTTTTAACGGAAGGATGATTAATTATACAAAAAACTCTTCAGTTGATGGGTGGATAGAAGCTTTGGAAAATCTTGCAAAAATGGACGCAAAATATCTTTTAGGTGGGCATGGAAAAGAGTATGACGCAAAGAGTTATCAAACAACTTTAGAGTATTTAAAAACATTGAAAGATGGTGTCAAAAAAGGGTATGAAGATGGAGTAAGTGCAATAGAGATAGGTAAAGTGGTCGATACGAAAAAATTTAATTTTTTGTACTATTACGAACAACTTAATTATGGAAATATCCAAAATCTTTACAATCAACTTGAATGGCAGTAAAATAAGTTTAGAGCAACTCGTTGCTCTCTTTAGGGTTTGCTACTTTAACAATTTTTTATAAATTGTGTTAAAAGTAGTCATACAACATTGGTCCCTTCAAAAATGGGACATTTTTAAAGGAGATATAGATATGAAACTAGAAATTTTAGGAACAGGATGTGCGAAGTGTAAAACACTTGAAGCGGTAGCAAAAGAGGCAGTAGCTAAAATAGCATGATTTTCAAATCTAAAAAGATCAACAAAAACTATATCTCTACGACTTCCAGAAGATATGCTTGAAACTGTTAATGTAAAACTAAATGCTTTGTATTCCCTATCAATCATTTATAAAAATGTTGCTGAAAAAAGAGTTGTCGGTATCTTAGCGTAAGTAATTTACTTATTTTTAGAATTTTTAACTTGATAAAATTTAGATTTGTATGTACACTTCTAATTGATATATTGATATTACGAAAGAGGAAATAGAATATGTATAATAAAAAATGTCAAATTTGCAATAACCTCTCCATCCCTTTAGATGTGGTTGATTTTAATAAGAGTTGTATCGAAGCAAATGGTAAGTTTTTGCATAAGTCACTTCATCCAGTTTATTATTTTATATGTGAAAAATGTGGTTTTGCATTTGCCCCTGAATTATATTTATGGTCAGAGGAAAAATTTAAATCAAATATTTACAATGCTAAGTATGAACTTGTTGACCCAGACTACAAAAGCGTTAGACCACTAAGCAATGCAAAAATGCTTCTACACACTTTTCAATCTTTAGAAAATAGATTTTTTCATTTAGATTATGGAGGAGGAAGTGGGTTATTATCTAAAGTGTTATCTCAAAATAATTGGAATAGTAAAAGTTTTGATAAATTTTATGATGATACTTACACATTAGAACATTTAGGTAAATTTGATTTAATTACTTTGTATGAAGTATTTGAACATGTAGTAGATGTAAATAGTTTAATGAAAGATATAAAGCTTTTATTGAATGAAAATGGATTAGTACTTTTTTCTACTTTATTATCCGATGGAAATATTTCTAGTTTTGGTAGGTTAAATTGGTGGTATGCCTCCCCTAGAAATGGTCATATTAGTTTATTTTCACAAAAAAGTTTAGAACTTTTAGCAGAACAGTATTCATTTCGTTTTTTAAGTTTTAATAATGGATTACATTGTTTTTATGGTAAAAAAAATATTTTTTTAGACTTATTAATCAAGCGATTCACAAAGTAATATTTTCCAAAAACTCTAACTCCTCTCCCGCAAAAATAATTGCATCAAGGCAATAAGGAACATTCAGTTTTTTAGTTTGTAAGTAGTACTCAACACTTCGTTTGAGTTTACTTAGTTTTGATGGGGTGATATTGTAAACTGCTTCAAAACTCTCGCCACTTTTTACCTCAACAAAATGATACACACCCTCTTTGGTTGCGATGATATCTATTTCGCCGAGTTTTTTTGCATAAAAGTTTCTTTTAACCAAAAGGTAACCACTTGAGGATAAATATTCACAAGCTTTATCTTCAAAATAGTTCCCTTTCTCTTTTGTCATATTACTGGGACTACTTCCACTTCAACAGATTTAAATCTTGCAGTTTTGATAAGCTCATCGCACTCATCACCAAAGATGTAGTTGATATTCGATTTTGCATGGTGAAAAGTACAAAACATTGTCCCAGTTTTAAGCGTTTTTACAAACTTCACGCTCAGTGGTGCAGTCTCTCCATATTGGTTTTTGAGTATCACTTTTGAAGTGGTAAATCTTTCTTTATCCGCTACAGATACTTGAAGAACATCCTCTTCATGTTTAGAGAGTAGTGTCTCACTGTGCATCGTTTGAGCTGAATTGTTGTAGTGAACTATAGTTCTTCCAGTTGTAAGATAAAAAGTTTCGTGAACTTCATTATGAAGAAGTTTTTTAACTTGTTCTCTAAGCTTATATTGGTGGTATTTAAATCTTCCAAATCCATCTTCTGTTCTAAAACTCTCAAGATGAAGTGTTGGGGTGTCGGTTCTCCCTACTGGCCACTGCATTCCACGACTACGATTTTTGATGAGTTTAAGATAACTTGCCCCACTAAATCTTTTTGGAGCATCTTTTCTGATATCTTCCCAAACATCTTCGCTGGAGTTGTAACTAAAATCCCCTTTGATTTTATTTTCGATATCCCTTAACACTTCCCAATCATCTGGCATCTCACATGTTACAAGTGGTTGAGAAAGATGGAGCCGTCGCATCGCATTGACATAAACACCTGTTTTTTCATAAGCACTTTTTACCCCAAAAACAACATCTGCCTTGTTAGCAATATCAACCATAAATAGGTCTTGTACCACGATAAGTTCCAAGTTCTCAATTGCCTGATGCACTTTATTTTGGTTTGGATGGATATGGGTAAAATCTTCTCCCATTACATAAAGCGATTTAATCTTTCCAGCAATCATAGCATCAACAGCATCAGGAGTCATAAGTCCTATCTCATCTGGTGTCTCATAATCAGGATTAAAATAGGGTAAACACCCAACATCACAAGCACCTTGAACATTATTTTGACCTCGAAGTGGCATAAGCCCAGCACCCTCTTTCCCAATATTTCCAGTCATAAGTGCAAGATGTGTGATAGCCATAACAGCATAACTCCCATCAAGATGTTCAGTGATTCCAAGTCCCCAGAAAATCATCGATTTTTTTGTGGCATACAATCTCGCTACCGTTTGAATCGTTTCTGTAAGCTCTTCATACCCCTTTAGTTGTTGAAAATACTCTGGATTTGCAAATGGGTCTTCAAGGATAGATTTTTTGTAGCTTTCAAAATTCAAAGTTCGATTTTCTATAAACTCTTTTTTGTAGAGTTCCTCAGTGATAATAACATACGCTATCATATTTAAGATAAGGAGATTTGCTTCAAACGGGATGATTGCTTCATAAGTTGCATATTTATGAAGTTGGATTTGTCTTACATCAAAAACCGCTATCTCGCACGATTTATTTCTCACCGCTTCAATCATACGATTGGCTACTATTGGATGGGCTTCAGTTGTATTTGATCCAATCACAAGTAAAAATTCACTTTTAAAGATATCATCATAAGGGTTCGTCGCAGCACCTTCCCCTATTGTCGCTTTCATCCCTGTGAGACTTGGGCTATGACATACCCTTGCACAGTTATCAATATTTGGAGACTCCATCGTAACTCTAGCGAATTTTTGCAAACTATAAGCACTTTCACAAGATGTTCGTGCCCCTCCCATAGCACTAAAACTATGCCGTCCGTATTTGTTTTTTATCTCGCTTAGTTTCCAAGCTACCAAACTTGTAGAAAATTCATAGCCACCCTTGTACCAAATATCATCTATACTTGCAAGTCTTTTCGTTCTCGCTTTCAGTTCTTGAGGTAACTTATCAAAGTTTTTTTCGATAAAAGATTTTTTTATCCTTACATCTCGTAAACGATGGGGACTTGAAACAAAATCAAAGCCACTTTTCCCTTTAATGCAGAGTTTTCCACGACTTACATATCCATCTGCTTGAGCATAGATTTTTTCAATTGTATTGTCTTTTACAACTCCAGTAATATCACATCCTACACCACAATAGGTACATACCGTTGCTATCTCTTGGCTATTGCTCATCGTATTTGTCCGTTTCCTAATATTTTAAATTTATAAGTTGTAAGTTCATTTATCCCCATTGGACCACGTGCGTGAAGTTTATTTGTACTTATTCCCACTTCCGCACCAAATCCAAATGCACCACCATCTGTAAATCTTGTAGAGGCATTTGCATACACACAAGCACTATCAACACTATTTAAAAACTTTTGTATCTCTGTGTAACTTTCAGAGAGGATAGCTTCACTATGCCCTGAACCATAAACCTCGATATGTTCAATTGCTTCTTCTGTTGAAGCAACAATTTTGATAGTGAGGATATTTGCTAAATATTCTGTTTTATAATCCTCCTCGGTTGCCTCTTTTGTTGTGATAATCTCCATTGTTTGAGGACATCCAAAAAGCTCCGTTCCATTTGCTTGAAGTTCTTTGTAGAGTTTTGGCAAAATAAATGGTGCCAAATCTTTATGAACAAGTAAAGTTTCTAGCGAATTACAAACCCCTGGTCTTTGACATTTTGCATTGATAACTATTTTTATCGCTTTCTCTTCATTGGCATATTTATCGATATATGTGTGGCAAAGCCCTTTATCGTGTTTGATAACAGGCACTGTTGCATTTCTACTTACAAACTGTATCAAAGCCTCCCCACCCCTTGGAACTATTAAATCGACATAAGCATCTTGTTTGATAAGATTTGCAACACCTTCA
This sequence comes from Helicobacter pylori PMSS1, assembly GCA_945883785.1. GTDB lineage: Bacteria > Campylobacterota > Campylobacteria > Campylobacterales > Arcobacteraceae > CAIJNA01. The sequence goes on along the minus strand of CAMCYD010000017.1, from coordinate 22,256 downwards.
CGACTACCATCTGGTAAAAGAGAGATGATAGACTCTGGTAAATTGTTTCTAATAAGCACTTGTTGTAGCACTTGAGCTATCGCTTTGTTACTATGTTCTGCCTCTTTCCCCCCTTTTAAGATACACACATTTCCACTTTTAAAACATAAAGCTGCTGTATCACTTGTCACATTTGGGCGACTTTCATAGATGATACCAATTACCCCGATTGGAACAGCTACTTTCTCAATTGTAAGTCCATTTTCAGTGACCCAACCATCAAGGATTCTACCAACTGGGTCTTTTAGTGAAGCTATCTCTTTGATTGCATTTGCCATATCCTCAATCCTTGATGGATTAAGCAATAATCTATCCATTAGAGATGATGAGAGGTTGTTTGTTCTTCCATACTCTATATCTTTCATATTTTCTCGAATGATAAAAAGAGCACTTTCAAGGAGAGATTCACCCATTTGATTGAGGATATCGTTCCTTTGTTCACCACTTAGAGTTGCGATAACTCTTTTCGCTTTTTTCGCTTCTTGTAAAAATTGTTCCATCAGTAACCTTTTTGTAAATATCAAAGATTATACAAAAAAGAAAATTTTATTTTGATTTATAACTTTATTTTTTAATTGTTAAATCCTTTATTTTGATTTATGATTTGGTTAATAAGTTTTGTTTAAGGAAGATTTTATTTTGAGAAGGTTTAATACTCTTTGGATTATAATTAACCAAATCTTGTAAAGGATATTTATGCCAACAGTGTTTAAAATTGATGGATTTAGATTTTTCTTTTTTAGTGATGAACATCTTCCACTTCATATTCATATAGAAAAAGGGGATGGCTACATGAGGGTTGAATTAGAAACTTTTAAAATAACTGATGTGTATAAATTTTCTAAAAAAGATACAAAAAAAATTATTTCGATAATCGAAGAAAACCAATTAAAATTAATAGGAGCATGGAATGAATACTTCAATCCAAAGTCTTGAGTTTGCTGATAAAATTTATGTTCATCTCAAAAGTGAAGATATTTTGACGATACCGTACAGTTATACTGAAAAATTACAATTGGCAAATAAAGAACAATTGCAAAATTATAGACTAATTGGTGGAGGAATTGGTATCCATTTTGAAGCGATTGATGAAGATATTTCACTAAAAGGTATTATTGATTATAAACTTCAAAATGAGCTAAAAGCTTCTTAACTCTCTTCCCATTTTTGTTTTATCATCTCCATAAAGTAAGGATGATGATTTGGAGCTTTTGCCACTTTGTAGTCAGCTATCCCAATTTTATTTGCCAATTCCCTATATTCAATATCAAGTTCACACTCTGTTTCAGAGTTATCAACAGTAAATGAAATAGGATAAATCAACACTTTTTTGTCTTTAAATTCTGTAAGCTTATCACTCATATAAGGTCGTAGCCACTCCATTGGTCCTAGCCTAGATTGATATGCTAGGTGGATACTCTTAAATTCTATATCTTGAAGTTGAAGCTCTTTTTTTGCCACTTCTACATTTGCCAAGATATGCTTTTGGTATAAATCACCTTTCTCTATAATCTTTTTTGTGAGACCATGTGCTGAGAAGATAAGCTCATACTCTTTTGTATTAAGCCCAACCATAGCTTTTTTTATTTGCTCAACTATCGCTTTGTTATAAAGCTCATCATCGTAGTAACTATCGATTGTTTTGATTTTCCCTTCAATCCCATATTTTTTAGCTGATTCCATAAAATCTTCCATAGAAGACTTTGTGGTTGTTTGTGAATAATGTGGATACATAGGAAAAGCGAATATCTCATCATACTCAGTTAAATTTTTCATAATATCACTGGCAAATGGGGGAGTGTATCGCATCACATAGTAGATATCAGTATCTAGCTCTTTACTAAGTCGTCGAACTAGTCTTTTTGTATGCCCAACTATTGGTGACATTCCACCCAAAAGGGAGTAGTTATGTGTCGCTTCTTTTAATCTTAATGTTGTAATAAGCCAAGCTATCATCGCTCTTATTGGTTGTGGAGCACCTATAATATACTTATCATTGAACATATTTTTCAAAAATACTTTCACTTCATTTAAATTATTTGGACCACCCATATTTAATAAAACTATCGCTTTTTTATTATTCATTCTCTATTTTCCTGAAATATTTTTGGAAATTATAGCTAAGGGAGTTGAATTTTATAGTGGTTTTTTGTTTGGTGGTGGGGAAATGTAGGTTTAAATTAGTTATAAAGCTTTAACTTTGAAATTGATATTTTTGTATGGATTCTTAATGTCCGCATTAGATAACTGGAAAAGATTTAAGATGAGTAAAAAGATATTGTGGATTAAAGTTTATTTTTTGCATCAATCCCTTCAAATATTTCACTAATGTCAACATCTAAAGCAACAGCAATTTTATAAATATGCTCAAGATTGAAATGATGATTGTCTTTTGAATTTTCACACCGACTATAAAAAGCAGTTGATTTTAATCCCATCTCCAAAACCAAATCAAGTTGGGGTTTATTTTTACTTTCACGGATATTTTTTATATTATTGGCAATTTGTTTATAAAAGTTTTCAAGATTTTCATCGTTTACTAGGGATAATGTTTTCATACAAATTACTCTTTTTTTAAATTCAATCAGTAATGAAAGTGTATAGATTTATGTTATTTCAGACAATATCTTATAAAACAATGCTATATGTAACAAAATAATTCAAAAAGTTACAGAAAAATGACATAAATAAGATATCATTTCGGATATTTAAAGAATTTAAAAAGGAAAATGAAAAAATGAAAAAGAAGTCGTTATTGAAAATTAGTTTAATTGTAATATTGTCTTTGTCCTCAATGTATTCATCATCGATTGAAAAGGCAACATTTTTAAATGAACAGGGATTGATAAGTGAAGCAAAAAAAGAATATATAGATATAATTTTTAGTAAAATGTCAGATAATGATAAAGCAGAATCGTACTACAAATTAGGGACTATGGATTTTAATGAAAATAGAATTGGAGTTGCACTTGATTTGTGGAAGGAACTAAGTAATAAATTTCCAAATTCAACTCAAGCAAAGATTGTAAAAGAACGGATTAATGAACTTTCCCAAATCGTTGGAGAAAATTCAAAAGAAATAACAGAAAATGCTATAGCATCATCTTATCTTAGAAGTGCAGATTTTTGGTCAAAAGGGAAAAAAGAAATTTTTATGATTGATTCAAGTTGGCTTCAAAATATTGAAGCATCAATTAAATGGTATGATAAGGTAATTAAGGAATATCCAAAAACTACTGCATCAAAAATTGCATATAAAGATAAAATGAGAGCTATTATTGGATGGAGAGAGATTGGTAGAAATGGAGAGGCTTATGGAATTGAAAAATCATTTTCAAAATATATGCCTTTATTATTAGATACATTTAATAAATTTTCAGAGGAATTTCCAAATGATTCTTCCCTTCAAGTATTTCGTTATCAAATTGCTCAAGCATATTGGTCATCAAGAGATTGGGATAAAACTAGAGAATGGTTAAATATTATCATTAAAGAATCTGGTGAAAATGATGGATTTTATAAGGATTTAGCATTAAGAAGACTTGAAAAAGTTGAATACTAAGATGAAAAAAACAATTTTCATAAGAATTGGTATTCTTTTATCTTTAATATTTTCTGTAGTTGAGGCTCAAGAAATAGTAATAGGTGACTTATTAACTCCTGAGTCAGAAATAAAAATAAGTAGTATTAGTGAAGACATTGTCGAACTAAACAATACTATTAAAGTATCACAAAATGAAATTAGTTTAATTAGGGAAGTAGTTTCAAAATTTCCAATGATAAAAGGGCTTGATAATCTATTATTAAACACAAAAATTTCAAAAGATGAAGTGGAAGATAGATTTTTCATACAACCTATAAGTGAAGATGGAAATAAATTTATACTTGGTAAATATGTGAAGCTTTATATTGGACTTGATAAAAAGAACATATGGCTTCAATTCAAAATTCAATATGAAGAAGATGATTGGCTATTTATTGACTCATTTAAAATTGTGGCTGATAAATATAAATGGGATTCTGGTTATTGCAAATTTGAAAGAGATAATGGAAGTGGCTCAATTTGGGAATGGCTAGATACAGAGGCAACGAGAGAATTTATCAAAGTAAGTGAAAAGATTAGTAATTCGGAAAAAACAATTATTAGATTTAGTGGCGATAAGTATTATTCAGATTTTATAGTTCCTGAAAATCAAAAAATACAACTCAAGAAAATGCTTGGACTATATCTAATATTAAATAATAATATGAAAAGTAAACAACAAAAAAAGAAAGTTAAATAAGGATTTAAAATGGGAATGTGTAAAGGTTGCAAGGAAGTATTTAATACTAATGATATGATTGATGGATATTGTAAAGAGTGCTTGGGCAAACCCAATAATGAAGCATCTATTGAATCAAAAGAGTCAAAATATCAGTCGATAAATACTAATCAAAATAATATAGAGAAAAAGTCAAATAAAAAAATAATAATTATTTCATCGTTGATAATCTTTTTCGTATTGTTTTATACACAAATTACAATCTTCGTTATCCCACCAATAGGGATGGTTCCAGAAGGAAAAACACTTATTATTTCAAGGCTAAACAAAACAGAATTTATTGATAGTGCAGATGCGATGTGTGTGAGAGAAAATGGTGGGGTAAGCTTGTTGTGTCGCTTAATGATGCTTGGTGCTGTAATTAATAAGTCTACAATTTATGCGAGATTACCGTATAGTCAAACTCTATATGATATCTCCAATCAAGGTAGAAAATATGAAATGTAGTGGTATTTAGTATGGAAGTTTTAATATTAGCTGCAATTATAGGAGTTATTCCTGCAATGATTGCTCAAAACAAAGGACGGGATTTTGTGTTATGGTGGATTTACGGAGCTGCATTGTTTATAATAGCTTTGCCTCATTCTTTGATTATTTCAAAAGATATTAAATCTATAGAAAAAGACCAATTAGCAAATGGAATGAAAAAATGCCATCATTGTGCGGAAATGATTAAAGACGATGCAAAAGTATGCCGTTATTGTGGACGAGATTTGTAAACACTAAATCTTAAAGTCCAAATAGAAGTATCACCAACATAGGAGGAAAAAAATGGGAGTGTGTCAAAAATGCGGATTATCTTTTGATGACAATGCAATAAGAGATGGAATTTGTTTGAATTGTAAACCTTGGTATATAATTTGTAAAAGTTGTGGCAAGGAAACTAATGTAAAAAATACAAGAAATGGTGTATGTGGTGTATGTAAACCATTTTATGAAGGTTCTAGTAATGAGTATGTGATGACCGAAGATGAAAGAATTGAAAAAGAAAAATATATCAAATTACTAGAAGATAAAAGGATTCAAAATGAAGCCAAACTAAGGATATGGGAAAGTAAAAACGATTATCTCTTAAATACAATAATAATTTCAACTGAAACAACTATAAATCTAAATGTTACAAAAAGGCTAGGGGTAATAACTTCACAAAGAATCTATGGAATAAATATAATAAAAGATTTTTTTGCTTTTGTTAGAGATATTGTTGGAGGCAGAATAAACTCTTTAGAGATATCGTTAAATGAAGCAAATAATGAAATTATAGAAGATTTGAAAAAACAAGCTTTTTTACTAGATGGCAATTATATCATCGCTGTGAACTTATCACATACTTACAACAATAGTAATAACGGCTCAATTCTCTCTGTTTTAGGTATAGGAACAGTTTTGAAAGTTGAAAAGGATTAAGCTTTACTAAAGCTAACTGGTAGATACATAACTATGGAAAACCACTATATCAATTAACTTAGGCAAAGATGTTACTTGTCTTATGATGAAAGGGTTTCAAAATTTGATGTATCAAGTTTAAATTAGCGAAATTAAAACTTTCCCGTTAGAGTTTCTTTTTATTTTTTTGGTACAATTTTACAAAATAAAAGGGGTTTCATTTGTTTGCAATTAATATAAATAATCCGGAAATAGAAATTTTTTTAAATGAAGAATTTAAAAATGATGAAAATACTTTGCTTGATAAATTTGTTGAATTTATTAAATTTCAAAAAGTAAAAAGAGATGTTGAGATTGCAAATTTAGAATTTGACAATGGAGATTTTTTAGATATAGATAGTGCTTTTTTAGAAGTTACAAGCAAATATGTCGCAAATTAAAACCATAATTTTCTCAAAAAGAGCTATTTTAAGGCTCAAAAATATTGCTGATTTTATTTATAAAAAGAGTTTATCAAATGAAATCACAGTTAATTACATAAATAGATTACAAGCCTATATTTCTTCAATGCTCTTATCATTCCCAGAATCAGGTAGAAAAGCAGAAGAATTTGGAAAAGGTGTTAGAAAATTGGTTTATCAAGGATATTCGATTCTCTATAAAATAAATTTAGAACAAGAAAGAATTGAAATTTTGACTCTTTATAGAGAAAACTTACCGTAGCCCTAATGAGAAAATCCAACGACTTAATCACAAAAGATATCAAAAAACTTATTTTTCAAATAGCAATTCCCTCAAGTGTTGGGATGTTTTTCAATACAATGTACAATGTAGTGGATACATTTTATGTTGGACTTATCTCAACCGTTGCTATTTCTGCACTTTCTTATAGTTTTATCGTTTATTTTATGTTACTCTCTATTAGTTTTGGACTCTCTTCAGCTATCACTGTTTATGTTGGAAATTCTCTTGGAAAAGGGAGAAATTCACTTGCTCGTATCTATGCAATGAATGGGATGAGTTTTTTTGCGATTGTTTCTGTTTTACTTTGTGGTTTTGGCTATGTTTGGAGTGAAGATATATTTATTTTGATGGGTGCAAAAGATGAAGCTTTGGAACTTGCTCTTGGTTACACCTATATTATTTTAATAGGGACTGTTCCTATGCTTTTAGGACTGGGGGCAAATGCCGTTTTAGTTGTTCGTGGGGATACCAAAAGTTATAGAAATACCCTTATTTTTGGATTTTTTGCAAATCTTCTTTTAAATCCAATTTTTATGTATGGATATGGAATTATCCCCTCTTTTGGATTTAGCGGAGTCGCACTTGCTACTGTTTTGATACAGTTTATAAATTTCTTCTATATTTTTTCAAAATTGTATGAGACAAAGTTTTTTGATTTTAAAAGTTTTTTTTCTCATCTTCCAAATCTAAAAGTCTACAAACATCTTCTTACTCAAGCAGTTCCAGCAAGTCTTAATATGTTTTTGATGAGTTTAGGGACGATGATTGTCTCCTATTTTATCTCTGATTATGGATATAAGGAAGTTGCAGCATTTGGGATAGGATATAGAGTGGAGCAAATTATTTTACTTCCGATGCTCGGGTTAAATATTGCAGTTTCAACAATAGTTGCGAATAATTTTGGGGCTAAAAATTATGAGAGAATTGATGAAGTTATAAAAAAATCACTTCTGTATGGTTATATCATGAGCGGGATAGGAGTTCTATTTTTAGCTATTTTTGGAAAATATATTGTGATGATTTTTAGTCGTGATAGCGTTGTGATTGATGTTGCTTATAGTTATATTGTTGTTGAAAGTATCATATTTTTTGCATTTATTACTATTTTTATCTCAAATTCAACTCTTCAAGGGATAAAAAAACCTTTAGCAGTTCCAATTATTAGTTTTTATAGACAAATTTTAATGCCCTCAATTATCCTTTATTTTGTAGTAAAAGTTTGGCAGTTGGATATCATTTTTGTTTGGTTATCTATGATGGTGATAGTTTACAGTGCAGCTGTAGTTATCTTTATTTTTACAAGAAAGAAACTAGAGGAGTTCAATACTAAGAAAGTTTTACTTTCTTAGCCAATTGTGAAGGAAGTATCCCTAAATCTTCCTCTAAAAGTTTTGTATCCCCATGTTGGATATAGATATCTTCATACTCAAAAGTAACGAGTTCAATTTGGATTTTCGCTTCATTTAAAAATTCTAAAATAGCACTTCCAACTCCACCTTGTTTTTGGCTATCACTAAAGATATACCATTTTGTTGTGTGAGTGGCAAGTTTGGTTAAAAGTTCTTTATCAAGTGGTTTGACAAATCGTAAATCGACAATGGTAATATCAATATCAAGAAGATTTGCAGTATCGTTTCCACGACTTACCCCAGCACCATATCCAATAAAAGCGATATTGGAACTACCAGTTTTTAAAATCTCCCCTTTTCCATGGATAAATGGGGTAGCTAGATAGGGTAACTCTTTGAAAGCACCTCTTGGATATCGTATAGCACAAGGTGAGCCTAAATTTGCCCCAAACTCTAAACTAAGCTCTAAAGTTTTACTATCCCTTGGAGCTACGAGTGTCATATTTGGTAAAAATCTTAAAAAACTTATATCAAATTGTCCTTGATGTGTTTCCCCATCAGCTCCTACGATTCCAGCTCTATCAATCGCAAAAGTTACCCCTAAATTCATCAAACAAACATCGTGGATAATCTGGTCAAATCCCCTTTGTAAAAAGGTGGAATAGATAGTGACAAAAGGTTTAAATCCCTCTTTTGCCATCGCTGCCATTGAAGTAACGGCATGTTGTTCTGCAATAGCTACATCCCAAAAACGATTTGGAAATTCAGCCATAAGTTTATCTATCCCTGTGCCACTTGGCATTGCAGCGGTTACACCAACCACTTTTTCATCTCTTTTAGCTAATGCATAGAGTGCTTCACTAAATACTGCTGTTGCTGATTTCGCTCCCTCTTTTTTCTCAAATTTTCCAGTTTCTCTATCAAAAGGTCCCACTCCATGCCAATGTTCATGTTGCCCTTCAGCTATTGGGTATCCTTTCCCTTTCACTGTTCTAGCATGAACTATTACAGGTTTCCCAAAGTTTTTAGCTAAGGTAAGAGTGTCTATAACCTCTTCTATATCATGTCCATCAATAGGTCCTATATAATCTATCCCCATCTCTTCAAATAACATCCCAGGGGTGATAAGCTTCAGACTCTCTTCAAACTTTTTTGCAAGATACAACGAACCCTCTGGGAGATTGTTTCTGATAAATTTGTCAACTCTTTCTTTAAATCCTTGGTACGATTTCCCAGCGAGGAGTTTACTCAGATATTTACTAATCGCCCCAATTGGTTTTGCTATAGACATCTCATTGTCATTGAGGATAATAACCACTGGAAGTTTCAAATCCCCTAGCTCATTTAAAGCTTCATACACCATCCCAGCAGTCATACTTCCATCCCCTATCATCACAACAGGAACTTTTGAACCACCGTTTAGTTTATTTGCTTTGGCTGCACCAACAGCAAGTGAAATACTTGTAGAAGAGTGTCCAGCTACAAAATAATCACTGGGAGATTCTTTTGGTTTTGTAAATCCACTTAACCCTTTAAATTGTCGAATTGTTTCAAACTTTTCCCAACTTCTCGTGATAAGTTTGTGAGGATAACATTGATGAGAGACATCAAAAATAAAAGGATCATAATTGCTATCAAACACTTTGTGCATCCCAATAGTTAGCTCAACGGCTCCAAGGGTTGAACTAAAATGTCCACCATTCCTTGATACTACATCAATAATCCTATCTCGGATATCCCCAGCTATGGTTTCTAACTCTTTTGTTGTTTTATTTTTTATATCTATCATTTTTTCCTAATCAACTTCCCAAAAAAAGTCTATCCATGCTGTTGCTTCTTTTTCCATAAAATCTGGTTGAATCGTTGCGGTTTTTTTATAAAATAAACTAGCAATTTTAAATTCTGTAGATGGAAACTTTGTTGTTAAAATCTCTACAATATTTTGCATAGTTTCTCCACTATCGACTATATCATCAGCGATAAGCACCTTTTTATAGCTACTTAAGTCTGGGATATTAAAAACAGCCCCACTCTCTTTTTTTGTCATATCATCATAAAGTATTGAGTTTATGGTAAACACATCTCGAAGATTTAGTTTTATCGCTAAAAATTGAGTTAAGAGAAGCCCACCTCTTGCTATTCCAATAATAGCTTCAAAGTTTTCATTTTCAACTTTTGAAGCTATTTGATTGACATCAACTCTAAACTCATCATACCCATAATAATATTTTTCTATCAATTTTTAGCCTAAAATAGTATCAAGGGCTTTAAATACTTTTGTATTTTGCTCACTTCTTCCAATGGTGATTCGTATCGCATTAAATCCATAACCTGTCATATCTCTTACAATAATCCCTTTTTTCAATAGTTCTATTGCTACCTCTTTTGAAATATATCCATCCATATAAATAGTGATAAAATTTGTATACGATGGGATAAATCGTAGCCCTTTTGAGGTTGCATACTCTTCATATCGTTTCATTTCACTAAAGTTTTTCTCTATCCCCATAGTTACAAATGACTCATGTTTAAGTGCTTCAATCGCACCTGCTAACGATAAAGTAGTGATATTAAATGGTGGTCTTACTTTGTGTAAAACAGAGATGATATCACTATTTGATATCCCATATCCTACCCTCATTCCCCCAAGTCCATACGCTTTTGAAAAAGTTCCAAGATAGATTACATTTGGATATTTTGCAACAACATCACTGGGCACAATTTTTTTTGCACCATCTTTATAACTCGCAAACTCTTGATAAGCACCATCGAGTATCACTAAAGTATTACTGTCAACCTCATCTAAGAAACTATAGACATCCGCCGCATCAAGACATTCTCCTAGTGGATTATTTGGCAAACAAAGGAAAATAATATCGCTACCTTCATTTTTATAAATCTCTCTAAATTCATCAAGATTGTGAGCATCACTTGGTGTTTTAAGAATAGTTGCTCCCACTTGTTTTGCATAGATTTCATACATAGCAAAGGTTGTTTTTGCCATCAAAACTTTGCTACCTGTATGACATTTCGCATGTATACAAAACTCTATCACTTGGTCACTTCCAGCCCCAATCACAACATTTTGACTGGTCACTTCATATTTTTTAGCAAGTGCCTCTTTGAGCTCATACATACTATCATCTGGATAGACAAAAGCACTAATCGCTTTTCGTGCTATCACATCAGCCACAGCATCACAAGTTCCATATGGATTTTCATTTGAAGCTAACTTTACTATCTCATGTGGTTGAATTCCATATTCTCTTACTACTAATTCGATTGGTTTCCCAGCCTCATAAATGCTTACATCATCTAAACTTTTATTAAATATCATCTGCTTCCCTTACATAACTTCCCAAAAATTTTATCTCATTTGGAAATTGATTAAAAATATTTTGTACCCTTTGGTCATCTTTATGAGCATTAAACTCCAAAAAGAATGTAGATACACCTTCAACTATATGGGATTTTATTTTTGTAAGATTTATCCCCTCTTTATCAAAAACATTTAAAAACTTCACTAATGCACCCGCCTCATTTGAAAGTTGCACGAGAATGGAAGTTTTATCATCACCACTTTGACCATTTAGAAAATTAGATATTATCAAAAATCTTGTTCGATTATTCCCTGTATCTTCAATATTTTCAAATAAAATTGGTAAATTGTACATTTTCGCCCCAACATGAGAACAAATTGCTGCACTATTTGGTTCATTCATAGCAAGTTTTGCAGCTTTTGCTGTACTTTCCACGGGGATAAGCTCACATTCAAGTAGTCCAAAATCTTCCAAAAATTTATGGCATTGATCAAAAGCTATATCTTTAGAATAGATTTTTTTGATATCTTTTACTTTATCACAAGTAGAAGCAAATGTATGGTGTACATCAATCATCACTTCGGCAATTATTTTGAGGTCATAATCCCCAAAACAAGTGATAGTATCACTCACTATCCCATTACTACTATTTTCAATTGGAATCACTCCAAATCTTGCTTTTCCACTTGCTACTTCCCTAAAAACACCTTTGATACTTCCAATAGGAAGGTAGGAACTCATAGCCCCAAAACGACTCTCTGCCGCTTGATGGGTAAAGCTCCCCTCAGGTCCAAGATAGGCTATGTTTTCAGGTAATTCAAGATTTCTGCTGATGGCAAAAACTTCTAAAAATAAAGCTTCAATCGCTGAACGATTTAACAATCCATTTGATTCAAGTGATTTTTTAGTAAGTCTATCGATGATTGATTTTTCTCTTTCAGGTCGATAAATAGCACCACCACTTTTTGCTTTTACAACTCCCACTTTATGAACGGTTTTCATCCGCTCATTTAATAAATCTAAGAGTTTATCATCGATATTATCAAGTGTTGTTCTTAAAACTGCCAATCCATCTTCATTTGTCATGTGTTAACCTCGTATTAAAACTTTTTTTGGTTTGCTTCGTTTACTATTGTCGCTGCAAGAGAATTAGTCTCTATAGCAATTTTTGATGCTTTTTCCACCATCTCTGTACTTTTTATAGTATTTTGTCTTATAGAATTGATATTTTTATTAATATGCTCAATACTACTTTGTTGATTTTTTGAAGCATTCGCAACATTATTAATCAGTTTTATAGTTGAGTTAATATGTACATTAAGTTCATCATACCCATTTGTCATATCATCAGATATCCTTTTCCCCTCATTTGCTTTTGCAGAAGCACTTTCAATCAATGCTTTAATTTCCCTTGCTGCATCGGCACTTCTGTTTGCTAGATTTCGTACTTCCCCCGCAACAACGGCAAATCCTTTTCCAGCTTCTCCAGCAGTTGCTGCTTCAACGGCTGCATTTAAACTTAAAATATTGGTTTGAAATGCGATTTGATCAATAATAGTAATAGCTTCTCTTATTGAATTTACTTGCGATGCTATCTCATCCATCTCTTGTGATGTTTTATTTGCTAAATTTTGTCCAACTGATACAGAATTTGTTACATTTTGTGCATAAGAAGCCATTTCTATAGCATTTGAGGTTGTTTCCCTTATCGTGCTTGTGATTTGTTCCAATTCTAGAACACTATTCGCTAATTCAATTGATTGTTTATCAAGAATTTCTTTGATGTAATTTACTGAGTTTTCTAAAGTATTGGCATCATTTTGAAGTATATTTCCATTTTGTAAATTCATTTTGGCACTCTTAGTTAAGCTATCTCCTAATGCATCTACTTTTTCAAATACATCTTTCATAGTTCCAGATGTACTACCTTTCGAGTTTATCCTAGAAGTATAATTATTATTATCGTACGAATTTAATATTTTTGAAATTCTTTCTACATTATATCCTGTTGATGAAATAAGATTATTTACTAATTCTTTGAGTTCATTTATTTCGTTGCTATGAGCAATTGATTTGATTTCAACATTGTAAATACCAATTGATGCTTGTTTACAAATTTCTTTTGCTTCGGTAATGACAGCTTCATCTTGCTTAACACCTTTTACGGTTGAGTCAATATTTTTATTAACAGAATCCACTAAATCACCTATTTCATCATTGCTATATCCATCAATATAGCCAACATTTTTTTCTTCTTTGTTTATGTATTTAAAAAATAACTCTAATCCTTTTTGAAATACATCAATAGGCTTGGTTGCTTTCCGTATGAGCCATGTCATAAAAATTGTAATAAAAATTAAAACCACAACAGCTTGAATAATTAAATTCATAACAGTATTATTAATAATAGCATCGGAATCTTTAAGGTTAAAAGTCAAATCCAAAACACCGATGACATCCCCTTTTTGTTGATTGACATGACAATGGATACACTCATCAGTCGCAACCATTGGTCGAAGAGACCTTATATAATGTTCCCCATTTTCAAAACTTTCTATAATATTTTCCTCTTTTGAAGCAAATACTTTGAGTGTTTCAGCATCTTTTGTAAAAGGAAGTTGGGGTGAAAAAAGTTCAATCATCTTTTCACTACGAGCAACTACAAATTTTTCTAATCCCTTGATATGTTTTCTACTTTTCTCTTCGGCATCTTCTATAATTGTTGAATCACCTGTATTCATAGCTGTTCGAAGATTTAAAAAAATGGAATCAGTAAGTTGATTAAGGGCTGCTTTTGCATTGCTCTTTGCCAAATCATCCATCCTATAAGCTGATGTAAATACAGATATTAAATTGCTTAAGACCAATACCATAATCGTTGGAACAATAATTTTAGTTCGAATTTTCATATTACCAAATTTTGATTTTGCTTCTCTCATCATTTCTCCTTTTTTTGATTAGCTTATTTAGTTAAATATTCTTTTTCCAAAGCTATCAAATCTTCAAAAGTTTCCCTTTTTCTAATAACTCTATCGACCCCATTTTCAACAGCGATTTCGACAACTCTTCCCCTTGTGTTGTAGTTGCTAGACATCGTAAATCCATAAGCTCCAGCACTATAAATAGCTATTAAATCGTTGTGTTCTGTAAGTGGTAGCTCTATATTTTTACCAAAAAAATCACCACTTTCACACACGGGTCCAACTACATTACAATCACTGACATTGTCACTTTTTTCTAACACTTCAATTTTATGGTAAGCATTGTAAAGACTTGGTCGTATAAGGTCATTCATGGCTCCATCAACTATTACAAATCTTTTTTTGCCATTGATTTTTTCATACAAAACTTTTGTTACAAAAGTTCCGCTATTTCCAACTATAAATCTTCCTGGTTCGCAAATAATAGTAATGTCAAGTCCACAAATAGCCTCTAAAACTGTTTGAGCATAATCTCTTGTATTTATGAGAACCTCATCTTTATAGACTATTCCAAGTCCGCCGCCAACATCAAAAAATTTGAGTTCAATATCAAGGGCAACCTTTAGATTTCGAACCAGATTTGCAACAATATTTACTGCTTCTTTGATAGGTGCGAGTTCAGTTAACTGACTTCCGATATGGCAGTGAATACCAACAGACTCTATAAATTCACTTTTCTTTGCCTTAATATACATTCGTTTTGCAGTATCTATATCCACTCCAAATTTATTCTCATGAAGTCCTGTTGAGATATATGGATGGGTTTTTGGGTCAACATTTGGATTGACTCTGATACTTATTCTTGCTATTTTCCCTAGTTCTTTTGCTATAAGTTCAACTCTTCCGAACTCCGCTTCACTCTCAAGATTTATCATCAAAATATCAGCATTAATTGCTTCTTTTAACTCATCGTCAGTTTTTCCAACACCCGAAAAAATGATTTTGTATTTTGGGATACCAGCCATCAAAGCTCTTCTAACTTCCCCGATACTTACACAATCAGCCCCACTTCCAAGATTCCCAAGATGTTTTATCACACTCAAATTTGAGTTTGATTTTACGGCATATGAGATAAGTGACTTTCTCGCTTTAAAAGCATTTTTTAATTCATCATATTGGTTTGTGATATGGTCAAAATCATACACATAATATGGTGTGCCATATTTTGATGCTAATGTTTTAAAATCTATACTATTTTTCATTTTCAGCAAACTCAATACAAGGCATTCCCATAATATTATAACCACTATCAACATAGTGAATCTCGCCAGTAACAGCACTACTTAAATCAGAAAGCAAATACATTCCGCTATTTCCAACTTCATCAATTGTCACATTCTTTTTGAGTGGGCTATGTGCCTCATTCCATTTCAGCATAAATCTAAAGTCACTTATCCCCGCAGCTGCCAAAGTTTTAATAGGTCCAGCTGAGATAGCATTTACCCTGATACCATCTTTCCCTAAATCTTCCGCTAGATATTTTACAGTCATTTCAAGTGCCGCTTTTGCCACACCCATAAGATTGTAATTTGGAATATATTTTGCTCCACCATAATATGAAAGTGTAAGGATTGAACAGTTTTCACTCATAATTGGTTTAAGCTCTTTTGTAATCTCAATAAGACTAAAAACAGAAACATCCATAGCGATATCAAAAGCTTCTTTTGAAATATCCATAAATCTACCACTAAGTCCCTCTTTTGATGCAAATGCGATAGAGTGAACAACAAAGTCAATCTCCCCTAAATCTCTTTTTAACGATTCACATAAATCTTTGATTTCAGATGGATTACTAACATCACAAGGATACACTAAATCGCCACTTCCAAACTCTTCAGCAATTGGAACAACTCTTTTTTTCAAACTATCATTAAGATAAGTAAAAGCAACTTTTGCACCTTGTTCTGCACACGATTTCGCTATCCCATAAGCGATAGATTTATCGTTTGCTACACCTAGAATTACACCTTTTTTACCGTTCATTATCATTTCTTATTCCTCCATATCACATGTTAATTTTTTTGAATTTGTATCCATTTTACTTGCTATATATATCATCTTTTTAAAATCATCTACATTCCAACTAGCAGTTCCAACCAAAACACCATCGACATTTGGAACCTCTAAAATATCTTGTAGTCCGCAAACTTTAACACTTCCGCCATAAAGAAGTGGTTTATCTATTTTCTTTTTTATTTTTCTATGGATAGTTGCTATATCTTCAGTTGTCGCACTTACCCCAGTTCCTATCGCCCAAACAGGCTCATAAGCCAAAATAAGATTATCATATGCCAAATCTATTCCGTCAAATTGCTCCCAGATATACCCTAAGGTTTCAGTAAGTCCAGCTTGTTTTACCTCAAGCGGTTCCCCAAAACAATAGATAATTTTGTATCCCAAAGATTTATAATAATTGTATTTCAAGGCAACTTCTTTTTGACTTTCCCCTAAAATATGTCGTCTTTCGCTATGCCCGATTAAAATTGTTTTTACTTCAAATTCATCAAGCTGCATAGTTCCAATCTCTCCAGTAAATGAGCCATTTTTAGTATAGTAGGCATTTTGAACACCTATAGTTAGGTTTTTGTTAGTATCAAAAATATCAAGTGAAGTTGATGTTGGGAAAATTAAAATATCATTGGAAATACTATTTTCAAGCATATAATGATTTACATCTTCTATAAATTCCCTTGTACTTTTTCTCGTGTGGTTTGTTTTAAAATTACTTGCTACGATTTTTTTCATGCTTTACTTCCTTTTTGCTGATTTTGTTGATGTGTTGATTTTAACATAATGTACTTATTAACTATCTCTACAACTTTTGAGGCATAACCATATTCATTGTCATACCAAATAAGTGCTTTTATCATATTGTTATTTGTGATTTTCGTAAACTTTCCGTCTATAATAGTTGAAAAAACTTCCCCTTGAAAATCACTTGAGACAAGCGGTTCTTTGATGTTTTTAAAAATATCATATTGTTGATGTTCTTCTTCTTTTTCAAGGAGGGCATTAAGTTCGTCCAATGTAAGATTTTTTTCAACATTAAGAACAACATTTATAGCTCCAACTGTTGGCATCGCTACCCTTAAAGAACTCGATGAGATAAGAGCTGAATTGAACTCTGGAAAAATATAACCACAAGCTTCAATAGTTGTAGTTTTACTTGGAATGATGTTTTGGGTTGAACTTCTTCCAAATTCAAAATTGCACTTTACGTCTCTATCACTACTGCTTATACATTTACTATCAAGTGTTTTTTGATGATTTAAAAGTGGATGAATGGTGACTATATCGCCACTAACTATTTTATAATTATCATCGATAAGTTTTAAAAATGGCAAAAGAGCTGAAGCATTACAAGAACTTGTTGAGATGATTTTATGAGTAGTTTGCAGTTTTTCTTCATTTGCCCCAAGGACAATATTGATATCCGCTTCACTACTTGGATGAGTTAAAAAGATAGCTTTTACATCAAGTTGTTCTAGCAATTCTTTTTTTTGTGGCTGACCACTTGCATCGATAATAATATCAATTTCTAAAGCCTTATAATCTATGGTGTCCAAAGTATGATGATTTAAAATTTGTATTTTATTCGTGCTATTTTTGATGAAATGATTTTCAACTACTTCAAATTTATCAGCTAATTTACCATATGTTGAATCGTAATTTATCAAATAAGCGATATTTTCAATATTTTGATTAAGCTCATTGATAGCTACAATTTCTAAATTTGAAGAGTTTGAAAGTCGTAAAATCGACTTTCCAATCCTCCCAATACCATTTAAAAGTATTTTCATTATTCGATAATAAGTGCTTTGACACCTGGTAAAACTTTGCCTTCAATAAGTTCAAGTGATGCTCCACCACCTGTACTTATAAAAGTCATCGCATCTTCATCGCCAGTTTTTCGAACCAAATCTGCCGTATCTCCACCACCAACTACAGTAGTTGCATAGCTTGAAGCAACCGCATGAGATATTTTTGCACTTCCTTTGGCAAACTTATCCATCTCATAAACTCCCATTGGACCATTCCAAAGAATAGTGTGAGCATCTTCTAGAGCTTGAGCGAAAAGTAGAGCGGTTGCGGGTCCAATATCTAAGCCCATCCAATTTTTTGGAATCTCTTGCACTGTTGTTGCTTTTGCAAAAGCTTCACTACTAAAACTTTCCGCAGCTATAACATCTACAGGAAGATAAAATTTAACCCCTAATTTTTTTGCTTCGTCCATAATTTTAAGTGCTTCAGGGATTAAATCATCTTCTACTAAAGAATTTCCAATCTCATATCCAAGTGCTTTTAAAAATGTAAATGCCATTCCACCACCAATGATAATTTTATCAACTTTAGGCACTAGATTATAAAGTGCTTCAAGTTTTCCACTCACTTTACTTCCCCCAACGATACTTACAAAAGGTCGTTTTGGTTCTTTGATAATATGGTAGAAAAATTTAATTTCGCTAGCTAATAAAAATCCTGCAGCTTTATGTTCTATATCAAAATATTTTGCTATTCCCTCAACAGACGAATGTGCTCTATGACTTACACCAAAGGCATCGTTGATATAAATCTCTGCCATATCTGCTAAAGTTTTACTAAGTGTCTCATCATTTTTAGTTTCACCAACTTCAAATCTCATATTTTCAAGTAATAAAATTTCACCTTTTTGTAAATTATTTGCCATTGCTATTGAATCTTTACATACTACATTTGGAGCAAGTTTGATTTCAGTTTTGAGGAGGGTATGTAATCTTTTTGCTATTGGTTTAAGAGAATATTCCTCTTCATACCCACCTTCTGGTCTCCCAAAATGTGTCGCTATGATAACTGAACAGTCGTTGTCTATACAATATCTTATCGTTGGTAATGCACTTCTTATTCTTCTGTCATCAGTAATATTTTGATACTCATCCACAGGTACATTAAAATCACATCTTATAAATACTTTTTTCCCACTGATATCAATATTTTTTAATTCTTGTAATTTCATCTCGCTTACTCCTTATTTTCTATTTCCAATATATACTGCCATATCGACAAGTCTTGTAGAATATCCCCACTCATTATCGTACCATGAAAGCACTTTTATCATATTTCCCCCAACTATTTGAATTGTATCAATTGGAATAACGGTGCTATTTGTTTCACCATTAAAATCGCTTGAAACTCTGTATTCCGTATCAACTGCAAGTATCCCTTTGAGCTCACCAGCTTCCGCTTTAAAAAATGCCTCTTTTACCTCTTCAATTGTAATATCTCTTTGTAGTGTAGCTGTTAAATCTATCATTGAAACATTTGGAGTTGGAACCCTTACAGATTGACCGTTGATTTTCCCATTAAGGTGTGGAAGAACTTTCCCTATAGCTTTTGCTGCACCTGTTGTAGTTGGAGACATATTTAACGCTCCTGCTCTTGCTTTTCGTGGGTCTTTTTTATCTTTTGCATCTAAAATTGGTTGGCTACTTGTATAACTGTGAATAGTTGTCATCAACGCTTTTTCTACTCCAAAAGCATCATCAAGTACTTTTACGATTGGAGCAAGTCCATTTGTTGTACAACTAGCATTTGAAATAACAGATTGTCCAGCATAGGTAGATTCGTTCACTCCCAAAACAAAAGTGGCAGTATCATCTTTTGCAGGTGCAGAAAAAATTACTTTTTTCACACCATTATCAAGATAAGCTTGAACGCTCTCTTTTGTCAAAAATGCACCAGTACACTCTAAAACAATCTCCGCACCATAACTTGCAAAATCTATCTTTGCTGGGTCTCTTTCGCTTAAAATTTTTGCCCTTTGTTTTCCAATTGTGACAAAACCATCCTTGACAATGACATCATTTCTTGTCCCATGTACAGTATCATATCTCAAGCCATACTGAATCATTTCATCAGTTCCGCTCGCATTTATAGCAACTAACTCAACATCATCTCTATTAGCCATAATTCTAGCTACACATTTTCCAATTCTTCCTAAACCATTGATTGCAACTTTAATAACCATTTTCTCTCCTTGATTTTGTTTTATAATCTTAAATAAATGTAAATTAATTCTAGCGATTTTATCCTATATAAGCTATAATTTTTGTTAAAAAATAAAGGCCTTATGTGGTTATCGCAGTTTTCGGTGGTAGTTTTGACCCGCCCCATATCGGTCATGAGCATATTGTTGATTTGGCACTTTTAGAGTTGCAAGTTGATACATTATTCGTAGTTCCTACCTTTTTGAATCCATTTAAATCACATTTTCATTTGAATCCAAAAGATAGATTTGAACTGCTAAAAGAGTTATTTGAAGATAATCCAAAAGTTAAGGTTTGTGATTTTGAGATAATACAAAATAAAAAAACAACCACTTTTGAAACAATTTCTTTTCTAAAAAGTTCGTATGATATTGATAAAATATATCTCATTATTGGTGCTGATAATCTTAAAAATATACATTTATGGTATAATTTTTTAGAATTAAAAGAACTTGTGCAGTTTGTTGTTGTAAGCAGAGATGAAATTGTTTTGGAAAGTAATTACATTGATATGATTTCTTTAATGCTTCATATTCAGGTCAGTTCTACAGATTTGAGAAAAAATATGAGCTTTGATTTAATTCCACATAAAATAAGAGAAAAGGTAAAAAGAATTTGGAACAAAGAATACAAACAATAATAAATTTGCTTAGCGACAAAAAAGCTGAAAATATTGAA
The DNA here is from genome assembly GCA_945883785.1 of Helicobacter pylori PMSS1. Classification (GTDB taxonomy): domain Bacteria; phylum Campylobacterota; class Campylobacteria; order Campylobacterales; family Arcobacteraceae; genus CAIJNA01. The sequence goes on along the minus strand of CAMCYD010000017.1, from coordinate 1,414 downwards.
ACAGTAGATTTAAAAGGGAAAGGGTATATTGTTGATGCAGTTATTATTGCAACAGCTTTAAATAATAAACACTCAATTGCTCTTTTAAATTATTTAAGAGAAACTTTAAAACCACTTGGTGAAGAGTTTGTAAGGGTCGAAGAGGATGGAGAATGGTCAATTATTGATATGGGAGATATGCTTATTCATATCATGACTGAAACTCATAGAGAAAAATACAATATCGAAGATTTTTTAAAAGATGTAAAAAGAGGGACACTGTAACAAGAGGAAAGTGAATTTTAATACACTTCCTCGTGACTTCCAATATCTAGTGGGATGATTTTTTCATCTTCTATGATAAATTCTATAACTATTCTATAACTCATATCGATAGAAACAGAGTGATATTCACAAAGATTGCCTTTAAGTTTATGAAGTCTTAGGGATGGATGAAAGGGATTGTCTGATAAAAGTGTCATAGTTTTGACTACCTTTGAATATAAATCTGAGTGCTTTTTCAGAAATCTTTTGATTTTTTTGTCAAATTCATCGGTGATGATGATTTGATAATTCATTGAACAATCTCTTTTAAATATTCATTTAATTTTTCGCTAGAATCAAGAGTTTTGTATTTGTTATCACTTATATTTTGCATAGTATCAAGATACGCTTTGTCAAGCTCCAATGCTCGTAAGTGCTTATATCTTTCAATATCCACCACCACAAATTTATTTTTCCCTCTTACATTGATGATAATCTCTTCTGCTTTTTCAAGCAAAGAATCAAATAAAGATACACCTTTTGTTTTTATATCATTTGCCATAATAGTCATATCGTACTCCTAATAGTATTATTAAAAGTATTGTATAAAAACTTTGATTAACACATGATTTGTTATTGGATTGGATTTTGTGCTTTTGTATGTATTCCAATCGAAAGGACGAGTGGAACGAAGAAAGAAAAGCTCACCAATGTCGGAACACTGGGAGCAGGAAAAAAGTTACAGATAAACTCAATTATTATGTTCGTCTAGTATTTTGACGAAATGCCACAAGAAGTTGATAAAGGATAGTTGCTGTTATCACTCTCACGATAACACCATATAATTCAAGATTTTTAAAAGTTTCATCATCTTTAAACAAATTGGTAGGATTTATCAATTTAATAGCTAAGTTGGTTGCTTCCAAAGCATTACCCCATCCAAAATAAAATGCCATACAAAAAAATAAACCACCAAAAGAGATTGGTATCAATTTGTAGTTTTCACTATCTTTTTTGGTATATACCCTGCATTCCCGCCAACTCATAACGAGCTAGGTATTTCAATGCCTAGGTTGTCATAAATATCTTTTTGTTTTTGGAGTATCTCTCCGACTTTTAAATTATTATTTTTATATTGAAAACATTCAATCACATCAAGTTTATCCAATAG
>CAMCYD010000016.1 GCA_945883785.1 Helicobacter pylori PMSS1 | reverse complement strand
ATTCAAAGATTTTGAGTATGAATAGTAGCAATTATTAGATTTTCACTTTAAAAATCACTATTTACTCCCTGTAAATGGTTATTTTTAAAGGGGAAAGATGATGATTGAAACTGTTTATAATCATTTGTTTGAATTTGCAAGTGGCTCTTTATATCAAACTTAAGAAATATGTTTCTCTTTCTTGGCTAATATGTGAAAATAAAATTTACAAACACAAGGGTAATAAATGCAAACAATACATCTACAAGTACAAGATAGCCTTTATGAGCAACTCATCCAAAGTGGTGTAAATATCCAAGAAAAACTGAATGATTTTTTGTATGAAATTGTTGATGACGGTTATCCATCTATCGGAAATGAAGAGGCAAAAAAAAGAGTGAGTGATGCTGTCCAAAGATATAAAGATGGGACTGGAGTCTATACCTCTTTTGATGGGCAATATATAAACGAACTCAATAATCATATAGAAAGAAGTTAATTTGCTGATTATTCAAGATGAAGTTTTTAAAATAAATCATCTCAAAATCATTGAATATATAGCTCTTGATAGTAAACGAAAAGCTAAAAATTTCAATAGTATGTTATTAAACACTATTAAAAATCTTCCAAATATGCCATTCAAATTTAGAAAATCATACTATTTTAATGATGCCAATGTGAGAGATTTGATTTTTAAAGGCTATACAATTCCATATTTAATTGACGAAAGTAGTCACAAAATCGTCCTCTTAGATATCTTCAAATGGAGTGAAAGATAAAAAACTTCAAAACTTCCTCATTTATCTTTTTTATCATTTTTCTCTTTTTTATTATCAATATATTGGGATACAAACTGCTTATCAAACATATCACAAGTGACCATGAAAAAGACACGACGATACTTTTTTACAAAATCCAAACAGACACAAATGCGATGCTTTCCAAACTTCTTTTTGAGTACAGTACACAAAAACATATTCTAAAAACTAAGCACGAAAAAGTGCTGAAATATATCAATGATTCAGGGAAAAATCCTTTGGATATTGACCTTAAAGAGATTCAAACTCTTATCAACGATAGAGTGGCTAACAAACCATACAATATCTACATCTCAGATGAAAACTATGTGATACGAAACACCACCTACAAGCCTGATATGGGGTTTAATCTCAGTTTTGCGAAAACGGCTTTTGATGAACATTTTGCAAAAAAAGAGATAGGGTGTTGTAGTCCTTTATTTGAAAAATCATCCAAAAACTTTTTTAGTTACAGCGATTCGTACATCCTAAAAGATGGAAAACAAAAAGGGATTTTGCAGATAAGTTACAACTATCCACAAACCAAAATTGAGCTAGCTGATATTCAAAAAAACTTAGATAAATATCCCGCTATCAAAGATGCAAAAGCCTATATTTTAGTCAATACAGGATTTGTAAATGATTTGATTTTAAAAGATTTTCCCTCTTATAAACCAACTTTAGAGGAGATTCAAAATCGTATAAAAGATGGGACAAAAGTTCAAGAGAAGCTTGAAGATAAAACTATCTATATCGATACTTTTGTACAAGATGGCACACCTTTTAAAAATATCTATTTATCGACAAAAAGTGGTTATTTTGATGATACGAAAATCATCTATTCGCTTCTTTTTGATGAAAGTGAATACCATAACCGTATCAAAAATTTGAATATTATTATGGCACTTGTCACTATTATTGGGCTTGTTGCTATTGTGATTTTAAATGTGATACGAAACAAAGAGATAAAACTCTCGCATCAAGATAAATTTGTCCAAAGTGCTATGCATGAGCTTAAGACTCCCCTTAGTATCATCACTCTCAACAACGATTTAAGAAGGGAACAATTTGGGGAAGATAGATTTTCTACACAAATCGATAGTGCTATCAAAGTGCTTCAAAATTCCTACAACGATATGAGTTATGTTATCAAACATAGTAGTGAAAATTATCAAGTGGAGATTGTTGATTTAGAAGAGATTGTGGAGGAGAGAATTGAATATTTTCTTCCAATTGTACAAGTAAATGATAGGATTTTGGAGACACATATCAATAGTGAATGTCAAGTGAAAATATCTGTTGTTGAGCTTACTAGACTGATTGACAATAATCTTTCCAATGCTATCAAATACAGTGAACGAAACTCCACTATCACAATCATCCTTGAAGAAAATAGTTTACAATTTATAACTTTTGGAACTCCTATCAAAGATGTGAAAAAAGTTTTTACTAAATATTACAGGGAAAATCAAATAGTTGGAGGGTATGGTTTGGGACTTGGTATCGTAAAAGAAATTGCAAAAACCTATAAAATCACCACAATTCTTGAAAGTGATGCAAAAAATGGGACAAATTTCACATATCAGTTCAAATGTCATTTTGATGCCATTTCATAATGTTATAATTTATTTATGAAAATATTACTTTTAGAAGATGATGCAGCTTTAAATAAATCGATAAAAGATGCCTTGCATTACAGTGGTTATGATGTTGATAACTTTTTTGATGGGGATGATGTCCTTAAAGCACTCGGAAATATCTATGATTTATATATTTTAGATGTCAATGTCCCAAATATCAATGGGCTTGAACTCTTAGGGCTTATCCAAAATCAAAATCCTGCATCCAAAGTTATCATCATCACATCTAATATAGACTTAAAAACGATACAAACAGCCTATGATTTGGGATGTATCGATTATCTCAAAAAACCTTTTCATCTTGAAGAGTTACGACTTAAAATCGATAGACTCAAACTTGATAATCTAAGAAAACTCGATGGCATAAAACTTACTTCAAATCCACTTTCAAAAAAAGAGAGAAAATTTCTTTTACTTCTTTTGGAAAATAAGGGAAAAGTTGTCGATTATGAGATGATAGCTCAGATAGTGTATCAAGATAAAGTGATGTCAATGGATGCGATTCGGACTCTTGCCAGACGACTTCGTGCTAAATTAGTTGATGATATTATTCAAAATGTTGTAGAAGAGGGATATATGGTGGAGTAATAGCTTAAAAGATAGGAGCCGTATCTTTTATATTGTCATTACAAAGCAAACTAAAGTTTATATTGTATGTCATTGCGAGGAACGAAGCAATCCAAGAAGCCGACTTTTGGATTGCTTCGTTCCTCGCAATGACTGGAACATAAAGCCATAGTTTGTTTCGAGATAACTATACAAACAAAAAGAGAGAGATTTTATAAAATTTCCTTTATTTTTTCTAGCACATCTTTTGCTTTTATCTCTTTCATACATTGGTGATACTCTACACCCTTAAGAGGACATTCCCTTTTCATACATGGCATACACGAAAACTCTTTTTTGACAATCACACTCTTTTCATTTTGCCATTGAGATGTTTCAGTGAACTTTGTAGGTCCAAAGATACAAATCGTTGGGACTCCAAAAGCAGCTGCTAGATGCATAGGTCCACTATCATTTGTGATAAAAAGATCAAGATTTGCAATTTTTTCTATCAACTCTTCAACAGTTGTTTTCCCAGCTAAATTTTGATAATTTGTGATATTGGAAGAGAGCAATTCGTCTTCAATATCTTTTGCCATATCAACTTCACCACTTCCGCCAAAAATAATCGCATCATAATTTTGTGAAAGTTCGATAATCACCTTTGCAAACTCTTTTGGATACCATCTTTTAGCACTTCCATAGGTTGCACCTGGATTTATTCCTAATATTTTTTTAGCATTTTCTTTTTTTTCATATCCATAAATTTTAAGCTTTTTTGGAGTTGCATCAAGGTTTAGGCTTCTATTTACAAAATCATTGTATCGCCCAACCAAATGAATTTCATCTTGTGTCAATCTTTTGTATCTGTATTTTTCCTTTGCATCGATAAAATAAAGTAAATATGTACTTGTAAAATTTCTTCTAAAACTAAAAGCGATATCGACTTTTCCTATACTTTTAGCAATTTTAAAGAGATTTTTGTATCGAAATCCACTTTTTTTTGAATCGTCAATCAGTATTTTTTTAACATTTGGATGGTGAGCAAAAATCTTTATACTTACAAAGGAACCCAATATCGTAAGCTCACAATCAGGAAAATTTCCCACAATATTTTCAATAGCAGGAGTTGCCATCACAGCATCACCAAGCCAAGTTGGTATCTCTATAAATATTTTTTTATTTTCCATTTTGACTTTCTTCTATCATCTTTTTAAACTCATAAAACGCTTTCGTTTTTCGCAATTTCCCATCTCTATTATCTACCAATCCATATCCAGCCGAAATTAGCTGATGCCAAAATACTTTTTCCACTTTTTTCGTTTTGGCAACTATATCAAAATACTCTAGCATATATGTAGTATATTCCTCTTCACTCACGCACTCTAATTCAGAAGTGGGTGCATAAGGGGCAGTCCCTTGAAGTGGCCAATTTGTTTCAGTGATGTAGATTTGAGATTCACATTTGCTTGAACTTTGTACAATCGTATCCAAAAATTCCACTTTATTTTTTAGGTCAAAAAGTCCATATTGGGTGTTTTTAGGAGAGCCTCTTCTATCAACATAGAGTAAACTTGCTAGCTTATCAAAATGGATTTTATAGCTATTAAATAATGTTCGAATCGTAAAATGGTACTCAAAATCTATCACAGAAGAACCGATAAGTTTAAGTGCTGGGAAATATTCATCTCGTACCTTTTGAATCGTCTCAAAAAATGCCAAATACTCCTCAACAGTTACAAATCCCCATTTGATACGGTTGATTGCATTTCCAATCATAAATTCATTTGTAACACTGCTAAATTTTTCAAAAACCACTTTGATATCATTAGCCAAGAGTTCGCTATTTTCGATATGTTCCCTACTTTGAATCACACAAATCAAAATCTCCTTATCGCTACCGAAGCTTTTTACAAACTCCACATATCTATCAATATTTGCCATATCAGATAAAAAAAATCGAATTTGAAGAGATTGTACACCAAGTTCTTCTACCAAAGCAACTTGTCCGTCTCCTTTGTCAAGATTAACACACAAACCATAGAATAATGTTGAATTTTTAATTTTGAATGTTGAATTGTTTTTTTTGAATAAAAATTTTACAAATAGATAGGGAAACCAAATAAGATTTGTCAAAAGTAGTTTTAAAAAATCAATCCCTCTCCCTTTTCTCAAAAGCTTTTTATCAGCTTTTTTTAAAATCTCAGGTTGATCTGAGGGATGCCAAAAATAGTTTGGAAATATCATCTAATTGTGCGATGGAGTGATTATTTCCATCATCCTTTTTTCTACACTCTTTAAAAAATCTTCCCCATATCCCAGTGGGATTTCAAAATTATTTTGACACCTTTCATCACTTATCGTCCCCCATCTTTTGCTACTTGCGAAAAGATTACTTCCAAAAAAGGACAAAGTTGTCGTATTTGTAAGCCCTGCTAGATGCATTGGTCCCGTTGAAGTGCTTATGAAAAGTTTTGCTGTAGCGATAAACACAGTAAAATCCCAAAGGGATGCAAAATCATCACGGATTGTAATGTTGAATTTTGAATTTTGAATTTTGAATTGCAGTTGTTTTTTGACCTCTAAATCATCTGGACCAAATGTAAAAACTACTTCAGCTTTTTGACTCGCTATTGTCGCTAATCTTAGATACTCATCTAATGATATATTTCCATCACTACTTCCACCAAATCCAACATGGAAAATGATAAAATTCTGAATTTTGAATTTTGAATTTTGAATTTCAAGAAGTGGTCTCTTAAACTCTAATTTTAGATTCTTATCGAACATTTTCAGTAAATCAAGATTGTATTCCCACTCCCTTTTTTCAACTTTACTTCTTCGTTGTTTGATTGTACGATTAAAAAAGATTTGAGCCAATTTTGTTGCAGGTGCGAAACGAAGGGGAACTCTTGCCAAAAATAAACAAAGCCCAAGATGATTATCTATATAGCCACTGATACTCACATCTGGTTTCACCTTATTTATGCGTGAAAGTAAAGTAAAACTATCCTCACTATATTCGATAACCTCATCGATAAACTCCATCTTTTGTGCCAATGCCACATTTACTTTTGCGACCAACATCACGATTTTATGATTGGTTTGTTCTTTTAATACTTTGCACATCGGGAGAGCTGTTATAAAATCCCCTATTTTATCGTGTCTAGTTATGAGTATTGTCATTTATTGTTTTTCTCTTTTAGCTCTTTATTTAATTCATACAATTTGATATATTTATAAAAATTGGTTGCCATATGGGAAAATGCTATCACTAGCCCAGCATATCCATCTAAAAATCCCCGTTTAAAAAAGTAAGTTTTGATAAAAGAAAACTTCGCATTCAAGAGTGCTTTGAGTGGACTTGAACTTTTTTTCCCTACATTATCCTCGGCAAAAATAGTGGAATATCTATCAAGTTTCACTATAAAATCTGTAATTGTAGAGTAAGGAAAATGTTTTACAACACCCTTAATTGGCTCTATTGTAAAACCATCAACAATAATCTTTTCGTGGACTTTTTTATCCGTAAATGAGGTTTTTGTTTTGTTGTAAAGCCGTACAATCACATCATCACCCCAACAATATTTGATTTGGGACTCTTTGTAGTAATTCGTTCTTAAAATCGTATATAAAGTTGTGTCATCCAAACTTACTTTTTTCAAATTCTCAATAAACTCTACCGTCACAACCTCATCAGCGTCTAGTGAAAAAATCCACTCATTTTTAGCAAACTCAGTAGCTTTATTTTTTGTCGGTCCAAAACCAAAAAATTCACCCACTATCAAGTTTGTATTTGAAAATTTTTGCACTATCTCTTGCGTACCGTCAGTTGAACCATTGTCATACACAACCACATCTTCAAAGTCTTCCAAAGAATGCAACACTTTTTCAATGGTACTTGCACCATTTTTGACTATCATCACCACAGAAATAGTATTAATCAACAACTTTATGTCCTTTTAATCTTTTTTTGAAATTTTTGATTTGTTTGTTTTTATTTGAATAATGTAAAACTTGTTTTACAAAATCATCATCACAAGGAAAACATTTTTTGTATTCATCAGCCATAATTCTCAAAATTGCATCACTTGCCCAAAGTTTGGAAAAATTCCGAGCCCTATCAAGTATTGACATAGTTGAACAATCAAAAAACTTCATACGATTGATATCTACTATTTTAAAAATATATTTTCCATCCTCTTTTTTAATAAGAATATTTCCTGGGGAATAATCATTATGAAATATTCCAGCTTCGTGTAAGTCGTACGAAAACCTCGCAAATGCTCTAAAAACTTCCTCGGAAGAGGGGAAATTTTTATCTAACAATGGCTCTCGTATAGTAAAATCATACGAAAACTTCTCACTTACAAAATAGCTCTCTTTCAAAAGTCCACCATCATAAAACTCGATATATCCGATAGGCTCTGGGGTAAAATCCCCTATTTTTAAAGAATATTCATAAGACTTATTTGCCTTAGAACTTCGTAAATAGGAGTAAGCTATACGATTCACAATATTTGGAATTTTAAAAGCTTTTACAACTGTCTCGATACCCTTATGTTGTATGATTTTCAGCTCATTTCGTGCTTTATGGATAGTGTGTTTATTCGCTTCAAAATCATCTTTCAAACCAAATAAAAAGGATTTAAAATCATCTTCATACTTTGGATTTATTTTATATTTTATATTCATTTATTATTTACCTTCAATTATAGTCGTCCCAAAGCAAACTATGGTTTTATGCTCCAGTCATTGCGAGGAACGAAGCAATCCAAGAAGCCGACTTTTGGATTGCTTCGTTCCTCGCAATGACATACAATATAAGCTTTAATTTACTTTATGATGACAATACAACCAAAAACAACTCTATTTCGCCCTGTTTCTTTTGCTTTGTATAGATTTTCGTCACCTAATCTTACCAAATCTTTAAAAGTTGCACTTTGGTCACTTTTTGAAACAACTCCCAAACTAGAAGTCACTTGAATCGTGATACCATTGTAGATTATCGTTTGATTTTGGATTGATTCTCTTAGTCTCTCAGCCAATTTAAGGAGTTCTTCCTCTTCAATATTGATTAAAAACACCCCAAACTCTTCACCACCCAATCTTCCAACCAAATCTGTTTGCCTTGTGTGCTCCATCAAAACATTTGCAATAGTTTGAATCACCAAATCACCAGCTTCATGCCCGTAAGTATCATTTACTTTTTTAAAATGGTCAATATCTAGCATTACAAACGATACATTTTTTTCTATCTCAAATATTTTACCGCATCTTTCATACCAAGACCTTCTATTGAGCAAATGAGAAAGTCCATCTGTTGAGGAAACAACTTGCATATAATATGCATTTGCATAAGCCTCTTCCCCATTTTTTCGGTTTATGGCAATAACAGCATACACATACACCACCAACGAAACTGCCACCATAGCATAGAGAAATATCTCTTCCTCACTTTTATCAAAAAGATACATCAAAACAAAAACAATCCCTATTTGATAGCTTTCCATCACTATAAATATCTTTTTTGTCATCAAAGCACCAAGCATCATCGTAGCGGTGAGATAAAAAAACCAATTGATAACAACAAAAGAAGATGGAGCATCGTATGCGATATAACTATAAGTTAATGCACTATATCCCAAACTTCCAAATGTTGTAATAGCCAAAATTCTATATCGATGAAAAAACTCTAATTTTGCTGCTAGTACAACCATCACAGCAAAAAATATAGCAAATCCTCTTGCTATCAAAACATGTGATAAGTAAGGACTTTGTTGATAACTGGAATAATCAAATGGCAAATAAGCGATAGATAAAAAAAGTCCCAAATAACTAAATATAAGAAACTTTGGGATAATCCGATTAGTAAAAAAATCTTCAAAGGAATCAAATTGTATTAGTCTATTTTCGTGCATATTTTACTTTACTTATTTTTTAGCTATCACGATAAAATCTACCAAATCTTTCCAAAATCAAAGGTTATTTCCAAAGAACACTCTTCAATCTTAAACAGTACAACCTCGTCACTTGCATCACAAACTTTTACATATTTTCCATGTAATAGTTCATAGACTTTAGCTATTTGTTCATTTGGGTCAACGATAATATAATACTTCACACCCTCTTTTTCATACAAATCATATTTAAGAGTTGTGTCTTTTTTAGCTGTACTTTTTGAAAGGATTTCAAAAATAATCTTTGGGGCTTTTGTGATATATGCTTCATGCGTAGGGGTATGACAAATCACACTATTATCTGGCTGAACAATAGTTTCTTCTCCAATTTTCCAATCCACTGGCAATAGTGCTTTACATCGTTTACAATCTTTCAATAAATTTTTCAACTCCCAAGCAATATTATTACTGATAGATTGATGTTGTATCATTGGAGCTGGTGCCATCGCATAAGGTACACCATAGATTAGTTCCCATCTATCTTCCCAATTTTTATAATCATCATAAGTGTATCGTGGCAAATCTTCCAATTTTAAAGCACCCATAGATTCTCTCCTATCTTTTAACTTTCTTGATTGTATCAAAAAATGACTTGAAATTGATTAATGGATAGTTTTTCTAAAGTCAGCTTTACGATTATTTATGATAAAATTTTTACCATTTTAAGCCGAAAGAATCGTATGAATAAAAATATATTAGAATTTTGCCTTTCCCCTGATCTAGGTGGATTAGAACTTTTTATGGTCAATTGCTATAAAGATTTCAAAACAAAAACAACTTGCAAGGTGATAGTCGCACCCAACACTAAACTTGACAGTTATTTAATAAATGAAGATAAGTTTTATCTCAAACGAAATAAATTTTTCCCAATCTTTCCAGCACACAAACTAGCCAAATATATCGATGCAAACAATATCGATGTGATACATTTCCACTGGACAAAAGATATAGCTACAGTTGTCTTAGCAAAAGTTTTAAGCAAAAAGAAACCAAAAATTATCCAAACTAGAAATATGACTATGACACGATTTAAAGATGATTTTTACCATAGATGGCTATACAAAAATATAGGCACAATGCATGCAGTTACATACCAAGTAAAAGAGCAACTAGAGAAATTTATCCCAAACGATATTTGCCCAAAAGTGGAGATGGTCTATATGGGATGTGAAGCCTCAAACATCAATAAAAATAAAGTGGAAGAGTTGCGAAAATCGTACAATCTTACTGATGAATTTGTGGTTGGAATTGTAGGAAGAATAGAGGAAGCCAAAGGACAATACCTCGTGATAGAAGCCTTAGCAAAACTCAAAAATCTTAACATAAAAGTGATAATAGTCGGTCTTCCTATGGAAGAACAATATCTTAATAATTTAAAATTTAAAATTCAAAATTCAAAATTAAATGATAGGGTCATTTTTACAGGGTTTACAAAAGAGGTCAATGAACATATGCAACTTTTTGATGTAAATATCTTAGCAACTCCAAAAGAGACATTTGGACTTGTTGTCATCGAAGCTATGGCAAATGGTGTTTGTATGTGTGCAACAAATAAAGCTGGTCCACTTGAAATCATCGAAGATGGAGTGGATGGTGTATTGTTTGAACGCAATAGTGATGCTTTGGCGAAAAAAATCCAAATGCTTTATGAAGATAGAAAACTCACCAAAAAACTAGCCCTTGCTGGACAAAAGAAAGCTTTTGAGATGTTTGATAGTAAAACACAACTTGGTAAATTGTATGGAGTGATAAATGAAAGTTAGTTTAATAGTCCCGACATACAAAGATATAGTTGCCCTAAAACTCATACTTGATGCACTCCAATACCAAACATATACAAACTTTGAAATAGTTATTGCAGAAGATGACAATAGTGAAGAAATGAAAAAGTTTCTGGAAAGTTATATTTCCAAATATGAAATCAAGCATTTTAGCCAAAAAGATGAGGGTAATAGAAAAGCTATTATTTTAAATAAAACACTTTCTAAATTAACAACTGATTATATTATCTTCATAGATGGAGATACTATTCCCTATTCAACATTCATAGAATCTCATGTATTATTATCAGAGCCAAAAACTGTATTATGTGGACGAAGAGTAAATCTTGGAGATAAAGTCTCTACAGATTTACGAGATAGTAAAATATCTGCATATGAAATAGAAAAATCATTTTTTAGAAAATACAGTTATCTATACAACGACAATATGCGACATTATGAACAAGGAATAAGATTCTCTCCAAACTCTTTTTTCTATAGATTTTTAAATAAAAAAAATAAAAACTTACATATTTTGGGTTCGAACTTTTCTTGCCATAAAGAAGATATTTTTGCTATCAATGGATTTGATGAAGATATTATTGGGGGAAGTAAAGATGATGTTGACTTAGAGTGGCGATTTATAATGAGTGGTTGTAAGCTCAAATCTTGTAAATACTGTGCAAATCTTTTTCATCTCAATCATTCAAGAAGTATGAGAATGGATGATGAGTTAATAGCTAAAGAACAAATGAAAATCAATAAAATCAATCAGCAACATATTGCTAAAAATGGAATAATAAAATTATGACAAGGAAACCTATGTTAGTTCAAATAGTAAAAATTTTTAAAGGTAGTTTTAAACAGTATTCACCAAATCAATCAATGATGTGGGACGATATAACTTTTAGTGAGCATACTGAAAAAGAATCAGATTTTGTTGTCATATTAAATACACCTAAAAAAAATACAAAGGTGCACTGTAATAAAAAAAATATACTAGCAATTATGCAAGAACCTTATTATAAAGGTGATACCGATTGGATGGATGACCAGCTAGAAAACTATCATTATGTTTTTACAAGCCATATCCCTGATAGTGTTCCAAAAAATACTATCATAATCCCATCACATGGAGCTTTAAACTGGCATGTAAATAAAAGCTATGATGAACTAAAAGCAATAAAACCAATAATAAAAACAAACAATATATCATGTATAGCAAGTTCTCTCGCAAGATGGTCTGGACATAAATCTAGAATAGACTTTGTAAATTATATTAAAGAAAACAATTGTCTAAATATTGATTTTTTTGGCAAGGGTACAAATTTTTTAGAAGATAAGTGGGATGGTATCGCACCTTATAAATATAGTATTGCTATAGAAAACTCTTCTATAGATGACTATTGGACTGAAAAAATATCCGATGTGTATTTGGCATATTCATTACCATTTTATTTTGGATGTACCAACATAGACAAATACTTTCCTGAAGAATCTTATATCTGGATAGATATTACAAATCCGCAAAAAGCTATAGAAACTATACAAAATGCTATTGAAAACAATGAATATGAAAAAAGGTTAGAAGCTATTAAAGAAGCAAGAGAACTTGTCCTTGATAAGTACAATCTTTTTCCTTTTATTGCTAATTTTATCAAAACTCTTCCTACTCAAACTTCAAAAGAAAAGATTGTTTTAAAGGCATATCAATATCCTTGTAAAGAAAAAATCAGACGATATGTTCAAAGGAAAAAACAACGATTTGAGAAGATTAAGAAATTATTTTTTTAATTCTAAATGGAATATTGTATATCTTTTGAATAAGTCTAGATAATCTTTCATTGATAGTTTTTTTCTTTTTATCAGCTTTAGTATGATGGAAGATTTGTTTTAATCTATTATCTTTAAGTCGACTTCGCTCTTTATTTCCAAATTGAGTAGGATCTGGAAATGATTGTAAATTGTATTTTTTGCACAATAAACTAAAAATTGACTGGTCATGTCTATGTTCTTTAAACTCTTTATAGTTTTTAACACCCAAAGTATTTTCTATGTCTGTCACAATTCTTTCATCTTGAATATATTTTAACCATTCATTTATAAAATTAATAGAAAAAATAGATTTTCTAAACACTATAAAACCAGACATAATTTGAGGATTATTAAGGAATTCGGGTTTGTTTAAATTCAATAATAATAAACAGTCCATTTTTGTATAAGTTTTTTCCAAGTGTTGATCATAAAAAGGAATAATATCTTGATTTATACTTTTTTGTAAATCTACCAAACTATCTATAGACTCAATAAAATAAGCTCCAGAATCTAAGTAAAGTAACAAATCATCATCTTTTAATGTTTCTAATACTCTTTTAATAAAGTATGGTTTCCAAAGCCAATAGCCACTTCCTCTTTCTTGAGATAAAATATGCTTATTATTTTCATAAAATTCTTCATCTATATCAGATGGATTAAAAGAAAATATTTTATCTACCCCCCCATTTTCAAAGCTATCTCATTTTGATATGCTTGCTTCTCTTTGAATAAATCATTTGCAAAATTAACTAAAACTATCACTATATTTCCTCTTCTTTTATTCCAAATTATTTATCAATTTTGCTATATCATAATATCTGTGAAAGACTTTCCACTCATCTCTAACTCTCTCTTTATCCTTAAATTTATCGAGATAAATTACACTCTTAAGTTCACGATATTCTTTCGAAGTGAAACAGATTTTATTTTTAAATTTTAGGTTATCAAATCTTTCAAGATGTTTATAAGTACAATTATCACCATCACTAAATTTAAAAATCAATCTATCCCAATTTATTTTTTCGCATCTTCTTTTCCATTTATTTAAAGCATCTTCTTGGGATTTATAGTGCAAAAAATGTAATTCTAAATGTCCACCCAATATCCCAATAGGGTAATAATCTTTTAAATTCTCATCTTCTGCTAATTCTTTTTGATATTTAGAATCTCTTTTATCAATAAATTTTAGATTATTTAATATTTCTGGTGAAAAGTTTTCAAGCAGTTCTATATAATCATCAGCGAACATAAATAAATTTACAAAAGGTGATTGATAAGGTAAGCCAAATTTTTTGTATATAAAAGTTCCCCAACAATTATTTGAAATGATTGTGAAATCATCTTTATTTATTTTAAGTCGATTAATTTTACCTTTTATATATACCTCTAATTTTCGTAAAAATTCTATTCTCATTCTATATTTCTCCTACAATTGTCTTTTTTATCAATTGAAAATACAATAAATATTCCCACAAATAATGCAAATAAACTCATAGGAAATTGATTGTGAAAGATAAGTTCTACCAAACTAGCTGTTGAAAATACAGTTATGAATATCACTTTTAGATTTGAAAAGCTTCTATTTTCTATAGGCATTTTAAAAAGATAATACCAAATAATCAAATAAAGTATTAGACCTATTATCCCATATTCTACAACTATATGAACATATTCATTATGAAAATGGACTAAAATTTGCACTACTTGTAATTCTGGAGCACTATTTTTTACATACTCTCTAAATTCAACCATTTCACTTCCACCACCTGTTCCATAAAGAGGATTATTTTTTACCATATCTATAGCAACTATCCAAGCACCTAATCTTATTCCAAAAGAACCTTTAAATCGTTCATCTCCAATATTCTTGATATCATAAATTTCATTAGTAGCTTCATAAAGTCTCTGATTAAAAGTAGGACTTAATTCATATGCACAATAAAAAATAAAAATAACTAAAAATAACATAGCAATAAATGCTTTTATTTTATTCCTTATATTCACGAATCCTACAACAAACAATGAAATTACAAATGCTAACTGTCCTGTCCGTCCACCATTGATAAATAAATTTGAAGTAACAAATAAAAAATATACAAAATAAAAAACTTTAATTCGCCAATTAGTTGCAGTAAAAAACTGGTTGAGCAATAATAAAGACGTAAAAGCTAAAAAAGTAGAATAATCAAGATGATGCATAAAAGGAGTTGGATCTGTTGGAGTTACATGTTTCCAAGTCCATAATTCAAAGAATATTCCATAAGAAATAATTTCACTCACAAGCATACCCAATAAAAATGCAGTTATAACTTGTGGAATATACTCTTTTTTTAGAGTTGTTACAATCACTAATATAGGTAAAATTACAAGTCTTACTATTTTAAAAGATTGCCCCGCTCCATTTTCTAAACTTTCAAGTGTTGTCCAAAATAATGATATAAATGTATATAAAGTAAAAATCACTAAAAATACAATAACTTTATTTTCTTTTACTTGCTCAAACTTTCTTTTGAAATTACCTTCAATAAGCCATAAAAGTATCATCAGTACTGTAAATATAGAAATACATGCTCTTGAGATAGAAAGCGAAAAAGCATACCCCACAATAATATAATGAATGTATTTTGAGAAATCAATTTTTTGTTTGATTTTACTTGTTATCAAGCAATCTCTTTTTCAATTTCTATCAATGCTGGGTTTGCATATTTATGCAATGCTCCAGCCAATGATTTTTGTGTGGTTTTAATTTTATCTTCAACATATTTATCTGGATAAGAAAAAGGTAATACTAATATCTCAACCTCTTGATTGATATACTCTTTTGGTATATGCACATTATAAAATTCACTTGTTGGTTTAATAATTTGTCTTAACATTCTAAATCCTTTGTATTGATTTTACATTCATTTTTTTGAATATACCAACTACTCTCATACTTTTTCAATCCCATTTTCACAAAAATATATTTTCTCTTCAAGCATTTTTTCAAAGATTTTGGTAGATTCATATTATTTTTACACCTTTGAGCCACTTGCAAATTCAAAGATTTGAGTTTTTATTGCTCTTTCAAGATTTATGAATTGATTGGAAATTTCTAACATATCTTTTATAAGTAGTTCAAGTTTATTTTTGATGATTTTCCAAGTCTCTTCTTCATCTATCCCAAAGTATCCATGAGAGATAGCATTTCTAATTCAGAGTTTATCAAAGTAGCTATAAAAAATAACTTTGGCGAATTCGCACAGTAAAGGAATACCCTCTTCTAGTTCCCGAGCTCCAGCTTGGGAATTCGTATCGTAGTTTCTATTGTTTTGATTTTTATATGCATTCCCAATGTGGACATTGGGAACGAGTGAAGTTATTAAAAAAAGTTTTATATATCTTCTTCCTCATCTTTTAAAGGGTTGAATAGCTCCAGCAAAGCTTTCTTATCAATCTTATTTTTTTGGTTCAAATATATATTTCCTTCGAGTTGTTTTATAAAAGTTGCTATGTGTTGGTCTTGTGAATAAGGAAGCAAAATATCAAAAAGTTCTTTCTCTTTTTTTGCCTTTTTTATCTTCTCTTCAAGTGATAATTCCTCTTTTTTCTTCACTTTAGGAGTTTTTTGTATCACTATATAAGTGACTAAACAGCCCATTAAAAATCCAAGCAACCAGTCAATATATTCCATATGAAACTCCTTGTTTTCCTCTATTTTTGTTTTTTCTTTCGTAATTGTTTTTATCTCTTTTATTGCTGATGGAGAGGTAATTTCATCTTCCTCATCCCCTTTTATTGTTATTTTTAGTGGCTGTGTTGCTATTTGTTTGAGACTCTTTGTTATTCCATCAAAATATTCTAGTTTAAAACTAGGTATCTCAAAATCTTCCTCGCTTGAAATTGAAAACTTTTGAGTAAAAATTCCACCATATTTTCCATTTTTAAGATAAGTTTGAATAGTTGGTTTTGAGGTAAAAATAAGTTGGTTATTAAGTATAAGATTAAATGGTGCAATATCATCAATATTTCCGAAGCCTTCTATTTCTAAAGTAAGATTGATCGGGGTATCTTTAGTTGTTTCCGCTGTATCAACTGTAGCTTTTATAGTATATTCCCCTTGATAACTAATACCTTTTGGAAGTTCTGAAATAGTAATCTTTTGAATATCGCTAAACACTCTTTGCCAAATTTTAAAGTTAGTTTTTTTCTCCCTTGTTGCAACATTGATAAGTTGATTTTGAAGAATAATCTCACCTTGCTTTTTTGGAACAAGGAGATAATAAGAAGATGAAATCATAAAACCATTTTGCTCAATTGGTTTTGAGGAAGATAGTTCTTTTATAAAAAAATTATCTCCAAAAAATGGCTCAATATTTTTATCAATCATCTCAACATCAAGTTTATATTTAAAAATAATCGATGCAATAATAGGCTCTCCAACAAAAATGTTTGTTTTGGAAACCTCAAAAAGCAATTGGAGATTATCCTCTTTTTGTGATATCTTTGGTTCGATTTTTTTTATTTCAATTGGATTTATAGTAAAAATCTCATTGTCCACTTTTACTTTTAACTGTGGTGTTGTAATGGTTCTATTTGGTGTAAAAGTATATTCAATAGTTTTTGTTTTCACTGTATCTTCGCTGCTATTTGCTCTCTTTTCGGAGATGTGTGTACCTACGATTTTAAATTCATAAATATTTTCTAACTTTGGAAATTCGATATCATCACCATTTGCTACTATTTGAAGTGTTACTTCATCCCCTTGAGCAAACAGAGGTTTATCAACACTTACTTTGACTTCTCCGAAAGCAACAGTTGAAAAAAAGAAAAAAAAGAGGAGATTACCAAGGATTATCAATATTTTCATCTGCGACTCCTTTTTGATTTAAAGGGATTAAAAGGGTGTTCAGCTTTCTTTTTTCGATAATTGTTTCCCATTTTTTCTCCTCATTGTGTGCTAACATCTCTAATCTTTTTCTTTGTTTACTTGAAGTTGTCGCCCCTTTGTTGCTCCCTATTGGCTCTATTTTTTGCTCCCCTTGTAGTGCTGATGTTGTGGTTCTTTGATTCTCCTTTGGGTCTTTTGGATTTTTCTTTTGTACCGATTTTCCTTGTTTACTCACTTCACCATTATCCCTATTCTCCATACCATCAAAATCTTCTTGACCCCCAATAGAACCTTTGTTTTTCCCATTCTTTTCTTGAGATGTTTGTTTCCCTTTCGCACTTCTTTTTTTCTTTTCAAGCTCTTTTTTTTGTGATGCTAAAAGAAGTTCAAGATTTGTTTTCGTTGCTTTGTCATTTTTAAGAAGAATCGCTTTTTGATAACTCATCATCGCCTTATCAATTTGATTTGTTTTAACATAACTATTCCCAAGATTGTGAAGTGTTTGAAACTCTAAGGTTGCCTCATTAACTTGTTTGTAAGCTGTAATTGCTTTTTGATATTCCCCTTGCAGATAATACAAATTTCCAAGATTGTAGTAGATAGTTGCGGTTTTATTTTCCACTTTTTCGTAATGTTCAAGTGCTTTTTGATACTCATTTTGAGAAATATACCCATTCGCTTTATAAAGATGGTAGTCATCAAAAATATCTCCAAAAAGGAAAGTTCCCAAGAAAAGAAGAGAAAAAACTATTTTCATCTTCTCCCCCCAAAACCATATACTCCAAAATAGCCAAGAAAAAGAAAAATTATCGCTAAAAAAAGTGGTATTTGAAATAATTCAAGATTATTTTGGATTTTAAGTTCTTTTTCCTTTTTATCCTCAAACTTCAAAGTGATAACCTCCAAAAATTTATCAATATCACCCATATTTGTTGAGTATTCCAAATAAGCCCCATCACTTAAAAGGGCAAGGTCTGCACTTTTATCCCCTAACTTTGTGATAACAATATTGCCATTTTTATCAAGGATAACACCTGTTTTGTCCTCTATAGAACTCCCTTTTTTTGTCCCCATTGCATAGATAAATACTTTGATATTATGCTTTTTAGCGAACTCTATCTCCTCTTTAAAATCTTTTTTATCAGTTCCATCGGTAAAAAAGATAACCGCTTTTTTCTCCTCATTTCCAAATAGTTTTTGAACTCCAGCCAGTGCTTCTAGGAGATTTGAACCTTTTGTGCTTACAAGGTCTGTGTTGAGATTGTCCACCAAATATCGTAAAGAGTTATGGTCATTTGTGATAGGCGATATTAGATAAGAGCGATTGCTAAAACCTATAATGCCAACTTTTTCATCTTTGAGTTTTGAAAGGAGATAATGAAACTTCTTTTTTGCAAACAAAAGCCTATTAGGTTCTACATCTTTTGCCAACATCGATTTTGAAATATCAAAAGCAACAACAAATGAGATATTCTTTTGTTGTATCGTAATTGGGTTATTTTCTATAATAGGACGAGCAAGTGCTGCAACCAAAAAGATAAATGACACAATAAGAAAAATCTCTTTTGTTTTTCTTCCTATTGTTCCTATAAATATTTTCTTAATCATCTGAGGTGTGAAATAGTGGAGGTACTCTTTTTTATTTTTATGAATAAGAAACAAACCTACAAGAAGAATCAATAAATAAAGATGATTGAGTGCATAAAAACTCATAAAGCTCTCCTTTGAAGGATAAGTAAAAGAGACAATATCCCAAAAGCAATATAAAGAGGATATTGATAAAAGTATGTTTTTTGAACATACCTATCTGTTTTGATTTCACTTTTTTCTAACCTATCTATCTCTTTGTAGATATGTAGCATCTTTTGTTTTGAACTTGCTTCATAGAATTTTCCACCAGTTTTTGAGGCTATTTTTTTCAAAGCTTCACCATTATAATCTCCAATACCACCAATTCCAATCGTATAGACTTTTATCCCAGCATCTGTTGCTCTTTTGATTGCGACATCAAGTGGAACTGTATTTGTGTTATCTATACCATCTGTTAAAAGGAGTGCAATTTTATTTTTTGAGTTACTTCCTTTAAAAAGATTTGTACTAAAAAAGAGTGCCTCATAGACTGCTGTTTCCCTTTGTCCAGCAATTCCAACTTCTAGTAAACCAAGAAGTTTAGCGAGAGATTGTTTATCGTAAGTCATCGGGGAAAGAAGATACGGATAATCAGCAAATACACTTAAAGCAAGTCTATCACTTTTCCTTTTTTCGATAAAATCGCTCAAAATCTCTTTTGTAATCGTAAATTTATTGTTTTCAAGCATACTGATACTAGCATCTAAAACAATCGAAATCTCATACCCTTTGTTTGTATGGGTCACTATCTCATCTTGTTTCATAGGGTTTGCGAGTGCAACAACCATAAAAAAAAGTATCAAAAACTTTAAAACTTTCAAAAAAATACTTTTATAAGCACTTGTAGTTGGTAGCATAGCAATATTTGAGAAATACAAACTGTTGATTTTTTCTTTAAAAACAAAAAGAGCTATAAAATAAATAAGAACTATTCCAAAAGCCTCTGGATGGGTAAAAGTTATTTTTGATAGATATTCATAGTTTAGTATCATACAATTGCCTTAATATACTCTTTCATCTCGTGAAGAAGCTCAGGATTGATAGCTGGAATCTCTTTTTTGTATTTAAAACTTTCTAGCTGTTCCACTATCTTATAAAACTGCTCTTTTTCCTCTTCTTGAACTATTTTTCTACCATATTTTGTAAAAGCATAAGCAATCTCTTTGTCACTCAAATTTTTTATAAAAAGCTCACGAAGATATTGTTTTGCGAAAGCTTTTTTCTTTCTCTTCTTTTTCCATTTAAAAAATAAAAATAGAGCGAGGATAAGAAGAACAAAAACGATGCCAAATAGTAAAAAATAAGGAAGAAGATTTATCTCAATTGTTTCTAAATTTTTAATCCCTTGAAGATCTATTTTTTCCATCTTATCTTAAAAACTCCCTTAATTTTATCCCGATATAGCTATCCAAGCGTGAACTATAGTCATCCTAAAACAAACTAAAGATTTTTCAAATCACTTCCCGCCATCAACAATCGTATAAAGCTTAGTTGCTTCAGTTTTTCCTTTTAGCATAATACTATCAATGTATTTCGTGGCGAGTTTAGATTTAATTCTTTCATTTACACCCTCGCTAATCATAATTTCAGTTCCAAATTGTTTATTTATCCCCTCAAGTCTTGAAGCTATATTGACACTATCGCCTATAATTGTGTAATTCAATCTATCGTGAGAGCCTATATTTCCAATCAATGTTGGTCCAAAGTGAATTCCAATTCTTGTTTTAAATCTTGGTTTGCCTTCTTTTTCCCATTTGTCATTTACTATTTTCAATCTTTTTTGGATTTCAATAGCAGTTTCAACAGCATGCAAACAAGGTGAGTCAATCTCAAGCGGTGCACCCCAAAAAGATAAAATCGCATCACCTATATATTTATCAACTGTACCTTGATTCTTTGTAATTATCGGAACTAACTCCTCAAAATAATTTGACAAATGAATCATAAGCTCATGTGGTGTCATCAGTTCACTAATAGTTGTAAAATTTTCAATATCAGTAAACATAATTGCTAGATTTTTTTCACTTCCACCGATCACGGCTTCTTGATTTGTTTTAATAAGTATCTTGACCAATTCTGCTGGCATATACTTTTTAAATGATTGGAGTCCAGATTTTAGAGTTATCATAGAATTTTGTACGGTTCTGATTTCATTAATATTTGATGAAGCATGAATATCTATATCCAAATCCATATCTTTCAGTTGAAGCATATATTCTGAAATTTGAACAATTGGTCGAGAAATTATTCGTGAAATATATAAAATCAAAAGAAGAAAAATTATCATAATTATTACAGACATTAGAAGCATTTTATTGATTGTATTTCTAATGCTAGCAAGCAAAATATCTTTTTTTACAATCGTTGCTAGTTTCCATTTGTCACTAAAAATATTTGGAAAAGTGTCGATTGCATAGATATATTCAATTCCATCTTTATCTGTAAATTCACCATTATATTGATCTGAAATTAGCAAGCTTGCAAAACTACCATAATAATTATCTGGCAAATCTTTCAAAGTTATTATTTTTTCGCCCATTTTATCTTTTATGTTTTCATAAAATGATGTTGCTATAACATTTTGATTTTCATCAAACAAAATCAAATCGCCATTTGTGATTTTGCTATCTTTTTTAAGCAATTCAGATAAATCATCAAGTGTAATATCAGCAGCCGTAACTTTGATTTTATCGCCAAACTGTGTTATTTCAGGGAATGCTATCGTAATACCAGTTTTGCCAGTTGAGGAAAATATGTATGGTTTTGACCAATAAAATTTGTTTCTCTCATTTGCGAATTTATACCAATCTCTAGTAATAGGGTCATATGTGGATTCATAAGTTTCAATAGCTTTTGTTACAAAATCTGTATTTTTATTTTCCCACAATTCCATTCTTGTGCCATTGTATTTTTCTATAACTCTTGTTGAATAAATTGGTTTTCTTCTAGCTTGAATAAAATTAGAATTCACATCTGCTATATAAAGACTAGCAATAGTCTCATCGGCAAATAATTGTTCCCACATTATTTTTAATGTTTCATCTTTATTTTCTAAAATATCAGAATTCGGGTTTATTTTAGAAAGAACTTTTACATGAGTCGCTATTTTGTCCAATTTTGATACTGTTTTGTCAATAATTGATTTTCTAATCTCGCTATTTACGGTATTTGATAGGGAATAAATATCACTTGATGTTTTGTAATAATTGTAAACAATGATGATAGAAAAGGACAAAGTTAATAAGAAAGTAAAAATAAATGACACACTAAAAGTAAATGAATATGTTTTATTTCTCATTTTTTAACCCTTTGCTTTTGTTATATGCTTTAAGGAATAAATCCCAATATTTTTTATACAAGATATCGCTTTCACCAACATTTTGGAGTATTTCACTTTTTGATATGATAGTTTCAGATGGATACAAAATGTTATTTTCTTTTACACTTTTTTCTTGCAATTTATATGCTTCTATATTTGCAGTGGCATATCCTATTTTATTTGCGATTGCTAATGCATTTTTTGGCTCAAGAATATAATCCAAAAATTTATAAGAAAGCTCACGATTTGTCCCTTTTTTTAAAATTACAAAACTATCAACCCATCTTAAAGCACCCTCTTTTGGATATGAATAAATATACTTTGGTTGAGAATTTGTAACAATTTTTGCATCGCCGTTAAATACAATACCAACTGTAAAGTTGTCTCTTAAAAAATACTTTGAAACCGTATCAGAACTAATTGCTTTAATATTTGGAATAAGCAACAATAATTTGTTGTATGCTTTTTCAATCTCTTCTTGGTTTTTTGTATTTGGTGAATATCCAAGTGATTTCAAAACAACTCCAAACATATCACGATAATCACTACCGATAAGAATGCTATTTTTTAAATCCTCTCTCCACAAATCATCCCAAGATTTAATTGGTTGTATTTTTGTTTTATCGTACATAATTCCAATAGTTCCCCAAAAATAAGGGACAAAATAGTTATTAGTTGTAATGCTATTGATTTGCTTAAAAAGTGTTTGATTTATATTTTTGAGATTTTTTAGTTTTGAAGTATTTAGATCAAGTAAATAATTGTTTGTAGCTAGTATGGCGATAGAATTACTAGATGGGCAAGCCAAATCAAATCCAACCTTATCATTTTGTATTTTTTCGTACAATTCATTGTTATTTTCATACATCTCATATCTAATTTTAATTTTATTTTCTTTCGCAAAATTTACCAAAATACCATTTTCTATATAATCATTAAAATTAAATACTCTAAGCATTGGCAAATCGTCGCCAAAAGATAGATTGAAACAAAAAATAACAGTTAAAAAAAATCTCATAATAACTCCAAATATAAATTTTTTCAAGCAAAAACAAAAGGTATCTGCTTCTGCCTATTTTTTATTTTATGGTAATTTGACTTTGGTTTAGTTTGATTTGGCATTCTGTTTTAATTTGGAATAAGTGTCTCCAAATAATTAACCTCTACAAAAAAAAGAGTTTCATACCGAGCCACTTGCAAATTCAAACAAATGATTATAAACAGTTTCACAAGTGGCTCTACCATTTAAAATAATAAATACATACTAAAATAGAGCTAGTGCTTCATAATTCTACCCTTTGGGCAAAAAGCTTAAAATGTATCTTTGTAAAAATTCTCTTGAAACAAAAGCCCGCTAAAGCGAAAGAGAATTTTTACAAAGATACATTTTAAGTTTATCATCTTATACTTTTGTAAATTTTTTCGCAAAGACTGTAAGAATATGAAACTAAGAAATAAACTTTTATTGCCCATAATTTTCTTAATTATCTCATTTGGTCTTGTTATGGTAGTGTTAAAAGTTAGCTATCAAAACACTTCACAAAGTATAATCAACAAACGATCTTTAGAGTTTCAAACTATTCTTGCTGGATTGATAGATTTAAAAAATAAAGAGATCGTTTCAAGTGTTTCAGATAATAGTTATTGGGATGAAATGGTTGAATTTTTGCAAACCAATAATCAGCAGTGGCTTGAAGATACTATTTTGCCTAGCTATAAGAATTACGGTATGAATTATCTTCTTATGTACAACAAACAAGGAAAACTCGTCAGGGAGATTAAAAGTAATTCTTCTGATATTGGAATCGATAGCATTATAGTTCAGCAAAAACTTTTTGATGGCAATGCCTCCTATAATAAACCATTTTATATTCGTGTAGGGAACAATATTGTTTTTGTGTATGCAACAACAGTTCATTTTACAGAAGATGAAAAAAAACTATTACCGCTTGAAGGATATTTAATTGGAGCAAAAATACTAGACAACTCTTTTTTTAAAGATTTGTCTAGTATATCCACTCATAAAATTAGTCCATTATCTACTAGCAACAAAGAAAATTATGACTTTATATTTCCATTAAAAGATAATTTCAATCAAACAGTAGGAAATATCGGGGTTAAATTAAATAATGATTTAAGTAATACAATTGAAAACATTTTAGACTACCAGTTTGGATTTATTGTATTGGCAAGCCTTGTATTCCTTGTATTCTTCATATTTTTAGTAAATAAATGGGTGTTAATTCCTATTGGTAAAATTCTAAATGCACTAAAACTTGACTCCACAAAAGTTGTTGGACAAAAATATCTGAATGACGAGACAGAAATAGGGGATATTGCAAAACTAGTAGTTGATAAATTGAATTATATTAAAGAAAGAAATCAGTTTATAGTTGATTTAAAAGAGCAGGAAAAGATTATTATTCATCAATCCAAAATGGCTAGCTTGGGAGAAATGATTTCTAACATCGCTCACCAGTGGAGACAACCTTTAAGTGTTATTAGCACAATCGCAAGTGGTATTCAAATAAAACAAGAATATGGAATATTAGAGCCAGAAATGCTTTCGCAAAATATGGAAAAGATAGTATCTCAAACAAAATTCTTGTCAACTACAATAGATTCTTTCAGAAATTTTGCATCAAAAGATTTAAATATTTCAAATTTTAGTATCAATCAAACAATTGAAAAAGCATACAAACAAGAAGTATCAAATCTTGAAGAAAATAAAATAAAACTATTCGTTAGCTTTCTTGAAACTGATTTACTAATCGTAGGTTACCAAAATGGCTTAGCAAAGTGTTTAGTTGATCTTATAGAAAATGCCAAAGATGCTTTATTAAAAAATAACTCAGAAGAGAATAGGTTTATCTTTTTAAATACCATAGTTACAAATAATCAATTAGAAATAAAAATAAAAGACAACGGTGGTGGAATTGCTGAAGAAATTATAAGTAAAATTTTTGAGCCTTACTTTACCACAAAGCACCAAAGTCAAGGTGCGGGAATAAGTTTGTATATGCATTATAAACTTATTCTTGATCAGTTTAAGGGCTTGATGGTAGTTGAAAATATCTCATATCAATACAATGGGATAGATTGTACTGGAGCATGTTTTACGATTTATCTTCCATTACAATAATCATCTTTGTCTAATCCTTTTCAATTTTTTCACCCCATTGACCAAAATCAACACCACAAATCCAATCACTATACCAACTAAAAATTCATTGAGGATAGCAGGAAGGGTTGGAATTGCAAGATGATGTATAAATTCCACATTATGAACTAGTATTCCACCTCCTACTAAAATCATAGCGATAGTTCCTATGACTGCTAAAGCTTTGATAATCTTTGGCATAAGGGAGATAAGAAAATTCCCACTTTTGATATGATTTTTATCAATAAGCCAAAAGCCAATATTATCAAGTCGTACAATTAAAGCTACAAGCCCATATACCCCAACAGTGGCTATGATAGCGACTAAGGTTGTTGATGCTATTTGTACAAGAAGTGGTTGGTCTAGTACTGTTCCAAGGGCGAGTATCACTATCTCAATTGAGAGGATAAAGTCTGTTACTATCGCTGCTTTTATCTTCTCTTTTTCTACATCTAAAATATTTTCAGTTGTAGAGTGGTGCAACTCCTCTTCATGGGGCGATTTTGAAGTGTGTTTGTGAAAAAATTCCTCAATCTTTTCACTCCCTTCATATAAAAGATAGAGTCCACCAAAAACTAAAATAATAGGTATCATCCACGGAGCAAATGCACTTAATAAAAAAGCAATCGGTAAAATGATAAGTTTGTTGATAAAAGAACCTTTCATAATCGCTCCGATTACTTTGAGTTCCCTCTCTTGCGCAAATCCTACTGCTTTTTCGGCATTTACCGCTAAATCATCCCCTAAAATCCCAGCTGTTTTTCCTGTAGCTATTTTGGTTGATACGGCGACATCATCTGCAAGCATCGCTATGTCATCTAAAAGGGCAAATATTCCTGAAGCCACATCATCTCCTTGGTGTTCTTTTTGTAAATTGTATCTAATTGGGGTTAAAATATATTCCGTTAGATATTCAAACAGATTTTAAAACTTCTAAATTCCCCTAATACTTTGATATTGAGCTCTTTTGCGATGATTGCTTCATTGCTCTTAAATTTCTAAGTTCTTTTTCTCTGTTTAAATTTACCCTCATTTTTCCATACCATAAATATATAAAGCAATTTTTTCTAAAGTTTCTTTATCATAACCAAGTTCAGGCATAAGTCCATATTTTTTGACCATATCTTGCATAATGGAACCCCTTGCATTTGGGCTATTTACCCATTCCGCCATATAGTTTACAAATGTTTCTTTATCTTTGAAAGCTTCATGATATCTTTTCTTTATAATTTTCAGCGAGGGTGCGGATATGCTTTTTGTTTCGTGGTGACAAGTGATACAGTTTCCATATAACAAAAGTCTCCCTTCACTTTTACCATACAAAGATACACTAAAACAAAAGATGAGTAAAAAGAAGTATCTCATACTAAGAATCGCTTATCTGATTGAATTTTCCAAATCTTTTCATATGACTTTTTTCTAGCCTTGCATTTTGGAAGCAAAGATGAAGTTGTATTTTCATTGGCTACAGTTATCTGGCTTTTGATGTGGGAAAAATATATCTTTTAGTATTAGCGCAACAGAAATAGCACCTAAAATATCCATAATAAAATTTGATGGCATATCAAGATAAAAATAACATGCCCCAAGATAGATAACAATAGGGTATTTGATAAAGTAAAAAAACATTATAAAAGCACCATATACAGTATTCACAAAGTTTCCTTTTTGGGTTGATAATTTTTTATTGTATTCATTGCATTGAATCATTTATAGAGCAATATGAGATTTTAGTATTTTAGAAAATAGTTCTGGTTGATAGAAGTCAAGACGATCCCGACACACAATAAGCTTTTAAGGTGAACACTCGATATAAAAGATGCGCTAATACCAAATAAAATAAAAAGTAGTATTTCAATTCCAGTCACTGCGAGGTATGTGAAAGTCGTCAAAAAAGTAATCATTTGTTTGAATTTACAAGTGGCTCTTAGAATATTTTAATTATTAATAGGATATTATTCCCATCCAAAATTACCCAATTGGAATATTTGCGGGCATAGCTCAGGGGTAGAGCGAAACCTTGCCAAGGTTTAGGTCGAGAGTTCGAATCTCTTTGCCCGCTCCAATTTAAACTTCTAAAATCCGATTTAATGAAAATTTGGATGTGTAAATAATCACTATTTTTTATAACTCACAAGACTATTCTTTTATGCTCTTTATATACACAATTGGTATAAAAAGTAAAGTCAAAAATGTTCCAACTATAAGCCCACCAATCACAACAGCACCAAGGGGAGCGAGTCTTTCCATCCCTATTGCCCAACCAAGAGCGACAGGTATCATCCCGACACTCACACTAAAAGCGGTCATCAGTACTGGTCTCGTTCTCACTTTGATACTTTCCAACATCGCATTTGCAGGACTCTGTCCATTTTTTTGTCGTTCAAGTGCAAAATGGACAAGTAAAATAGCATTATTGACAATTACACCAGCTAACAAAATAAATCCAATCATCGCACTCATTGAGCTGTGATAATCCAAAAGCAAAAGTATCCACGAAGCACCTGCAATAGTAAGCGGAATAGAGAGAATAATAACAATTGGAATTTTAAGGGATTCAAACATAGGTATCATCACTAAAAAAATTAGTACCAATCCAATCGCTACACTTTTTACTATTCTACTTGAAGAATCACTAAACTGCTCCAAATCTCCTGTATGTTTCATCTTCATATTTGGGGGCAATACTATCTCTTTGCTTGCTTCCTCAAAGTTTGCCATTACAGTTGAAAGTGCTTCTTTTTCTCTAAATCCAAGAATATCGATAGTATAAGAGAGATTATTTCTCGTGATTATGTTTGGTTCACTAATTTGCGAAATAGTAGCAATGCTCCCAAGGGGTATCATCCCTGTTCGTGATGGAATTAAAATATTTTCAAACTCTTTTGGAGATTTTATTTGATTTTTTTCGAGCATAACCCTTATAGGGATACTTCCAGCATTTTGCACATCAACTTTAGAGACAATCATTCCTCGTAAAATTGGTTGAAGATAGCTGATAATTTGTTGATTAGATATTCCATAAAAAAGTGCTTTTGGACTATCAATATCAAGAGTATAACTCTTTGTATCAATATGCCAACTCATAGTTGCACTCACTATCCCTTTTGTATTTTGCATCGCTTTTAAATATTCCTCGGCTTTTGTATGCAGTGCAAAAAAATCATCTCCATAGAGTGTTACATCAATATTTGCTTTGATACTCGCCATCGCAGTTGCTCCAGCTTCACTTACTTCAAATGTTTTGATATTTGGTATTTTTGCTATCTCTTTTTTGAGATTATTCTCTATACTCCAAATATTTTCCTCTCTTTCAAATCTATTGACATAGTTTGCCATGATGAGAATATCCCCTATTCCACCACCACTACCGATACTCAAAACACCAGCTTCAGAACCTATGCTAGCAGAAGTAGTTTCTAATTTTCCACTTTTTTCCAAGATACTCTCTACTTGCTTTACAATCTTTTTTGAATCCTCTATTGTTAGGTTTGGACTCAAAGATATTTTGACTTTTACCCCGCCTGTATCCATAGCAGGCATAAGTTCTTGCCCCACAAGTGGCATCACAATTTTGATACTTATAAAAAAAAGTGCCAAAAGAGCTACAACATAACTCGCTAAAATAAGTTTACTTTTCAAAGCTGACTCAATAGCATTTGTGAAAAATCCTACAAAAAAATTGTTGATTGCATCACTTATCGTTTCAAACTTTTTCTCAATTGATTTCATCCCATAAAAATCAAGCTTCAAAACTTTT
This sequence comes from Helicobacter pylori PMSS1, assembly GCA_945883785.1. GTDB lineage: Bacteria > Campylobacterota > Campylobacteria > Campylobacterales > Arcobacteraceae > CAIJNA01. Next base: position 14 of record CAMCYD010000016.1, on the reverse strand, counting down.
TTTGAAATAAGTGG
>CAMCYD010000015.1 GCA_945883785.1 Helicobacter pylori PMSS1 | reverse complement strand
TTCAAAGATTTTGAGTATGAATAGTAGCAATTATTAGATTTTCACTTTAAAAATCACTTTTTGCTCCATGCAAATGGTTATTTTTAAAGGGGAAAGATGATGATTGAAACTGTTTATAATCATTTGTTTGAATTTGCAAGTGGCTCTATCTTTTTTAAATGGTATAAAGTTAGTTTTCCAATTCTCTTTGGTAATATTTCCAAAATTAAAATAGGTAATAATATGTCTAATAATCTCAATAAAAAGTTTTTCGGAGCACATGTAAGTGCTGGTGGTGGTGTTCAAAATGCACCACTTAATGCCATGGAAATAGGAGCAAAAGCATTTGCCCTTTTTACAAAAAATCAAAAAAGATGGGATGCAGCCCCATTGGATACAAAAACCCTTGATGAGTGGTTTAGAAACTTAGAGAAAAGTGGCATTTTACCAAAACATATTCTTCCTCATGATAGTTATCTTATCAATCTTGGGCATCCAGAAGAGGATAAACTTCTCAAAAGTCGTGAAGCTTTTATTGATGAGATGAAACGATGTGAAGTTTTGGGACTTGATAGATTAAACTTTCATCCAGGAAGCCACTTGCAAAAGTTTTCAAAGAAAGATCCAAACCTTGAAGAACTCACTTATAGTGCAGAGATAGAATGTCTTGAAACGATAGCAGAATCAATCAATCGAGCATTGGATGAGACAAAAGGGATAATTACTGTTATTGAAAATACCGCTGGTCAAGGGACAAATATGGGATATACTTTTGAACACTTAGCTTACATCATCGATAAAGTGGAAGATAAAAGTCGTGTTGGGGTGTGTATCGATACTTGCCATATGTTTACCTCTGGATATGATATCAGAACAAAAGAGGCTTACGATAAAACTTGGAACGCTTTTGATAAGATAGTTGGGAGAGAATTTTTAAAAGGGATGCATATCAACGATAGTAAACCTCCACTTGGAGCAAAAGTGGATAGACATGAAAGTTTAGGACTTGGGCATATCGGAATCGATGCTTTTAAATTTATCGCAAATGATGAGAGGATGGATGATATTCCACTTATTTTAGAAACTCCAAACGAGTCACTTTGGGCTGATGAGATTAGAAAACTGTATAGTTTGGTAGGATAAAATCTATCACTTATGAGCCACTTGCAAATTCAAAGATTTTGAGTATGAATAGTAGCGATTATTAGATTTTCACTTCAAAAATCACTTTTTGCTCCTTCGCAAATGGTTATTTTTAAAGTAAAAAGATGATGATTGAAACTGTTTACAATCATTTGTTTGAATTTGCAAGTGGCTCTATAGTTTTTTATTGGTTGGTGGTACTTACCATCCAAAGTGCCACTAATACCACAAAAAGTATCGGGGGTGTGACAATCAGACCAAATTTACTATATTCCCAAAATCCTATCTTCACACCTTTCCCAGCTAAAACATGAAGCCATAATAGTGTAGCTAAACTACCAAACGGTGTCATTTTTGGTCCAAGATTACATCCTATGATATTGGCATATGCTAAAGCATTATTTCCCACATCGCTTAAAGCTATATCCATAATCATCACCGTTGGCATATTGTTCATAATAGCACTCAAAAAGGCACTAATAAACCCAGTTCCAACTATCGCTATAAAATCCCCTTGTGTAGCTAAATCTTTTAGCACTTCACTCAAAATCTCTGTAAGTCCAGCATTTTTAAGCCCATACACCACGATATAAAGTCCGATACTAAACCACACCACTTGCCATGGAGCATTTTTTATAGTTAGACCAGCACGAGCTACTTTCATAAAAGATGCGATTGCTAGAAAAAGAAGTGCACCTCCTAGTGCAAAAAGAGAAATCGGTAAATCATACGCATCTCCTACAAAATACGCTATAAGTAAAAGTGCTAAAAATACCCACGAAGCATAAAAAAGTGGTTTACTTTTAAGGACATCATCTGGATTTTTTAAAAGTGTGATATCGATAGTTTTTGGAATATCATTTTTAAGTACCAACCAAAGTACCAAAATAGAAATAGCCACACTTATCACAAAAGGGAACAACATCGTTTCTAAATAAGAGACAAAGCCAATATCAAAATAGTTTGCTGTCACGATATTTGTAAGATTTGAAAATACAAATGGCAACGATGCTGAGTCACTGATAAATCCACCTGCAAGTAAAAATGCGATGATAGTTTTGAAACCCAGCTGTAAAATTCTCATTTTTGCTAACAATATTGGGGTCAAAATAAGTGCAGCACCATCGTTGGCAAAAAGTGCTGAGACAAAAGCACCCAAAAGCAAAGCATAGACAAACATCAAATGCCCATTTCCACCACTTAGTTTTGCCATTTTGATAGCACACCACTCAAAAAATCCTATCTCATCAAGTACCAATGAAAGGATAATGATACCAATAAATGCTAAAGTAGCATCCCAAACGATATCGGTCACGACGAGTACATCACCAAAACTTACCGTTCCAACCGCAAGTGATACAACTGCCCCTAAAATAGCGATTGTCCCAATTTGAAGTTTGAAAGGTTGGGTAATGATGGCGATAAGTGTAAGTAAAAAAATAAAGCTAGATAGTAACATAAATAAACCTTTGGTATAAATTTCAAAAGTATAACCTAAATACTTTTATATATCAAGATATATTGATATATAACTTGTAACCAAAAACAAGAACCAGTATGGCTCTTCAAGGCTATCTAAAGGACATTTGTTACAGTAACTTTTCTATTTTCAACTGTTACATAGAGTGTGAAAACATAAGCATATTCGTGATTTATACCAACTTCAAGCTCATATTTTCCATTTGCTTCAATCTCAGTCCAAGTATCAAAACCTACAACTTCATCTTCCCCTTCATAAGAGTATCTCTCAAACATTTCAATCACAGCACCTTGAAACTCATCAAGTGGGGAATCGGTTATCGTTTCTAAATCTTTAACTACCTGCTTAAGAGTTTTTCTAAAAGTGGGAAGTGTATTTTCATCATCAAACATTAGCACTCTTTTGTTTGTAAGATGAGTTTTTTGAGTACCGCCATTCTTATCGCAACACCATTTTCAACTTGTTTAAGGACTTTACTTCTAGGGTCTAAAAGCATCTCATCGCTAATATCGATATTTCTATTGACTGGTCCTGGATGGAGCAATAAAATATCTCTGTCCCCCATAAGTTTTTTTGTAATACAGTATTTTTTGATATATTTTTCTTTTTGTTTTGCTTGTTTTTCAGCAGTTGCAGTCACTTCGTGTCTTTCGTGTTGCACTCGTAAGCTCATTATGATATCAACAACATCTAGTACTTTTTTGATATTTGTTACTGTTTTGTATGGAGAGGTGACTTTAAATCTTTTTGGAGCAACTAAAATAGGGTTAAGTCCAAATCTAGGGAGGAGTTCTAAATTGGAAGTGGCTACCCTTGAGTTTGCAATATCACCAACGATAGCGATATTTTTACCATCTATCTCACCCTTAAAATGTTCATCAATCGTAAAAAGATCAAGTAAAGCTTGTGTTGGATGGGCATTCTTTCCATCACCTGCATTGATAATAGGGCAACTAACATAACTTTTCAAACTCTCTGGCAATCCACAATCCTTATGGCGAATGATGATAGCATCAGGTTTCATAGCATTGAGATTTGCTACTGTATCTTCTACTGTTTCCCCTTTATTTGTTGAACTTGTATGGACTTCAAGATTTACCACATGGGCACCAAGCCTTTTAGCAGCTATCTCAAAACTACTTCTTGTTCGTGTTGAGCTTTCAAAGAAAAGTGTTACGATGAGCTTTCCGTCTAGTAGGTTGTTTGATGTTAAATCTTTAAATATTTTAGCATCTTCAAATAATGCTTCTATTTCGATATCTGTAAAATCGTTTGGTGTTATTAAGTGCTTCATTTGAAAATCCTTTGAAATTTTTATTTTGGATTGTATCAAAAAAACTTTTAGAGAATGACTGAATTTGGACCAATATTTTATTATAAATTTAATATATGCCCTTAAAGAAAGGTTTAAGTCTTTCTGATAAGATTTCCGAAATTTCAATAGAAGGAAAGACAAATGTACAATAGAGAATATTTAGGCGATGGAAAATCCAACAATAGTACCTACTCAAGTTACGAATCAGAAGCAGGAGCCAGACCTCAAAATTTAGTAGGATTTTTAAGAGCTACATATCAGTTGTTTGCAAGTAGTTTATTGGCCGCAACTGTTGGTGCTTATATAGGACTTGGAATGGCTTCCGTTATAGCAAGTTGGTATTGGGGGCTTGTCATTTTAGAATTTGCACTACTTTTTGGGTTGTATGCAGTGAAAGACAAACCAGGGATAAATTTGGCTGTACTTTTTGGATTTACATTTATAAGTGGTCTTACTTTGACTCCACTTTTGAGTTCAGTTTTTAATATGCCTGGTGGAGCTTCTATCGTTGCTCAAGCATTTTTGATGACTTCGGTTGCTTTTGGTGGGATTTCAATGTTTGCTATGACTACAAAAAAAGATTTTAGTAGTATGGGGAAAATATTGTTTATAGCTGTAATTATTTTAGTAGTTGGTTCAATTAGTAATATTTTTATCGGTTCACCTATTTTACAACTTGGTATCGCTATGATTGGTGCTTTAGTGTTTAGTGCATTTATACTTTACGACACACAACAAATTATAAAAGGTGGTTTTTCAACTCCTATTGAAGCCGCAATCGCACTTTATTTAGATTTTTTAAACCTTTTTATATCATTACTTCAAATACTAGCTTCATTTGCTGGTGGTAAATCTGATGACTAATGAAAATCTTAGTTCTTATCTGGAAACAGATAATCTAAGATTGATAGATGCAAATCTAAATAGACTAAGGGAAGGATTGAGAGTTGTTGAGGATATCTTTAGGTATATCTTCAACGACAAAATAATCGCCTCAAGACTAAAAACTATTCGACACTTGTCAAGACTTGACAACTACAAAGAACTTTTAGAATCAAGAGATATCAAAAATGATGTTTTAAAATCTTCAACGACCAGTGAACAATCAAGAAAAAACTTAACTTCAATACTTATAGCAAATTTTAAAAGGGCTCAAGAGAGCGCAAGAGTACTAGAAGAATTTACAAAACTACACTCATCCAATGAGAGTGAAAATTTTAAATATATTCGGTATGAACTCTACGATATTGAGAAAAGTATAACCTTATTAAAGATATAATGCCGACTTTATACTAAACGAAAAGGCATAATTATGTACAAAAATCCATTACTGGCTCTAGCTTTCACTACATCGCTATTTGCAGATGTAACTATGTGTTATAAAGAAAATTTTACAACACCTTCAAAACTAGAATCTGTACTACTCGATGGAGGAGTTTGTGATGGAAAATATTCAGTTCTTGATATGAAAAATAATGGTTGGAGTGTAAAAGATATTTCAACCTCAAAAGGGGAAGCAGGGTTGAACTATGCTTATGTCTTTTCGAAAAATGTTTCTACTGTGGCTGTATCACTTGTTGCCTCTGCTACAACTATTTCGCCTGAATTTTTGAAAGAACAATTGACTATATTGGATAATCAAAGAGTGGAAAAAGAAAAAGAAAATAAAGAGCTTGAGGCTTTGGCTAATGGAAAAAGAGTTTATGAGAGTCAATGTTCAAGATGCCATGGGATGTACGGGGAACTGGCACCATATACCTCTAAAAAGCTAGTAGGTATGGATAGTGATGAATTTGAAGATTCTATGAGAGCATATGGACTCAATCAAAAAAATAGCTCAGCCGCTATTATAATGGGACCGTATTTGTTGATTTCAATAGAGAGAAAAGATGTTATAAAATATTTAGAAAGTATCAATGTACTTATAAAACCAGTAAAAAAATAAAAATAGAGAGAGCAAAAATGACAAAATATATATTTGTAACAGGTGGAGTTTTAAGTAGTTTAGGAAAAGGTATCACAAGTGCAAGTATCGCTGCTCTTTTAAAACAAAGTGGCTACGATGTAAGTATGCTAAAAATAGACCCCTATCTCAATGTCGATCCTGGGACCATGAGTCCCTTAGAACATGGGGAAGTGTATGTCACTGAGGATGGTGCTGAAACTGACCTTGACCTTGGGCATTATGAAAGATTTTTAGATAAAACTCTTGGAAAAATGAACAACTTTACAACTGGGCAAGTGTATAGTGCTGTTATAAAAAGAGAAAGAGAAGGTGGATATCTTGGGAAAACGATTCAAGTTATCCCTCATATCGTTGATGAAATAAAAAGCCGAATCTATGCAGCTGGAAAAGGACATGATTTCTTGATTGTTGAACTTGGTGGAACAGTTGGAGATATCGAAGGTTTACCTTTTATGGAAGCTGTAAGGGAAGTAAGACACGAAAATCCAAAAACAACAACGATGAATATCCATGTAACACTTGTACCATACATCGCAGCTGCTGGTGAACTTAAAACAAAACCAACACAACATAGTGTTCAAGAGCTTAGAAGAATAGGTATTATGCCTCATATGTTGGTGTGCAGAACAGAGAAAAAACTTCCAGCTGAGCTTAAAAGAAAAATAGCTTATAGTTGCGATGTGGATGAAGATAGTGTTATCGAAGCTGGGGATGCGGCTAGTATTTATGCCGTGCCTATGAATTTCTTAAAAGAGGGGATTATGGAGCCTATCGCAAAACATTTTGAGATGGAAAAAATGAAGCCAGATATGGATAAATGGGACAATCTTGTAAAACATATCGTTCATCCAAAAGATGAGGTCAATATCGCTTTTGTTGGAAAATATCTTGAACTCAAAGAAGCTTATAAATCACTTCAAGAAGCACTTATACATTGCGGTGCTCACTTAAATAGTAAAATAAACATCAACTGGTGCGATAGTGAAAAAATAGAAGAAAAAGGAGCTGCTGCTATTATAAGTGACAGTGATTGCGTTCTCGTGGCTGGTGGATTTGGACATAGAGGAATTGAAGGGAAGATTGAAGCTATCAAATTTGCAAGAGAGAACAACATCCCATATCTTGGGATTTGTCTTGGGATGCAACTTTCTATCTTAGAGTATCTTAGAAATGTTGTAGGGATAAAAGAGGCTAATAGTGTAGAGTTCGATAAAGACACGAATGAGCCAGCTATTTATCTTATAGAACAATTTATGGATACAAGTGGAAATCATCAAATAAGAACACATACGTCACCAATGGGCGGGACTATGAGACTTGGAGGATATCCATTTGAAACAAAATCTGGAAGTATTTTAGAAAAAGCTTATGGAAAAGGTATCAGTAGCGAAAGACATAGACATAGATACGAAGCAAATCCTGCTTATAAAGAGATGCTAGAAACTGCAGGAATGGTTGTAACTGGTGAATCAAATGGACTTATTGAAGTTGTTGAGATACCAGCACATAAATGGTTTGTTGGTGTGCAATTCCATCCTGAGTTCAAAAGTAGTTTACAAACACCAAATCCAATCATTTTAGCTTTTGTAAAAGCTGGATTGAACTCAAGAAATTCTTAATATTTCTAAAGAAGAATTTGCAAGTGACTCTTTAGTATGTATTTATTGTTTTATTTGGTATAAATTGGCTGGAAAGTTTCAAAAATATCATGGCAGTCATTATTGCATCATTAATAGCATCGTGTTTTCCCATCATTGGAAGGTCAAGTTTTTTCATAATTGTGTTAAATCGCAAATCGATATTTCCTTGAGGAATTTTCCCTATCACTTTATCAAAGTACAAAGCGGAAACCTCTATTTGTTTATTTGGAAGTTTTATCCCTATTTTTGAAGTAGTGTATTTGTTTATCATCGCTACATCAAATTCTAAATAATACCCCACGAGTGGACGATTCCCTATAAAATCCAAAAACTCATAGATAACCTCATCGATATCTTTTGCATCTGCCAAATCACACTCTCGTATTTGATGTATCTTGATAGAATCTCCTCCAAGCTTCTTTTTTGGTTTGATGAACCTTTCAAACTTTTGGCTTGCAAGGATTGTATTGCCTTTGATTTTCACTGCACCAATAGAGATAATATCATCTATTTTAGGGTTGAGTCCTGTTGTTTCACAATCAAAACAGATATATTCATCCTCCCCATACGGTTCAAAAAGATACTCATATTTTGGATTTGTCAGTTTTCGTTTTTTCCAGTTTTTTAAAAAAGTATCAAACATCACAATCCCTACATTAGATTGAGTTTATAATGGAAAGAGATAAATTTCTTAAATTTCTCAACAATTTTAAAACTATCTCGTAAAAGGTCTTTTTCTAAAGAATTGAGTGTATTTGGATTGATGTAGTTATCAAGTGGTTCTTTCGCATCAATCTTTTGCAACCTAAATTTAAGCCTCAAAGTAAGTAAAAAATTGAAACTTTCAATAATCTCCATTGCGAATTCTCTCTCTAAAACACCTAATTCTTCAAGTTCTTTTATCCTATGGATTGTATTTGTTTTTCGTATTTTATTTTCTAAAGAGAGGGCTCGTATCCCGTGAACTATTGGAAAAATCCCCCCTTTTTTGATATCAAGTTCATCTTTATGCTCTTTTTTATCAACGATAAAGTTTGCAAACATCCCAAGAGGTGTCTCAAAATTCAACACTGGTTTTGCAAAAAAGGAGTGAAAAGCACTCGAATCTGTCGCTTTAGCAAAGAGATATTTTTTCAGATTGACTAAAAGATATTTATCCCCCGCAACTGCAAAAGCATCATAAAAAATCGCCAAATTCATATGATTTTCTTCACTAGGATTGTTTATCCAATCAAATATCGTCTCCTCAAACTCATCTTGTGTTTTGACCCAAAATGGATTTGAAACCATAATATTTCCACTACATCTAGGATAACCACACTCTATAAGATGATTTGTGAAAGTTTGTGTAAACTCCTCTATCACCTCTGTACTCACCGAGCAATCATTTGCGAGTATAAGGGCATTATCTTGATCAGTTCTGAGGATTTGTTCCTCTCTCCCCTCACTTCCCATGATGATAAGCGCTGACTGTGATTTAAGCTCAAGAGGGGCTAAGAGGTCAAAAAGTTTATTAAAAAGTTTATTGTTAAGCTGGCTGATAATTTTTGCGATATATCTTACTTTGACCCCTTTTGCATGGAGCATTCTTATAACTCGAACAAATTTTTCACTTGCAATTTTTAACTCCTCTATATTTTGAGTATTATCTAGTTCTAAAATAACAGAATATGTTTGTGATGCAAAAAAACTTGTAAGAGAGATAAGGTCAAGCACCCCAACAATATTTTCCAACTCATCAGTCACAATAAGTCTTTTTACCCCAAATTTATTCATTTTGATTTGGGCATTAAATAAAAACTCGTTTTGAGATACTGTTCTCAGTCCCCAAGTTGCTATCACTGCAATGGGAGCATCAAAATCAACCCTATTTAAAACTATCTTTTCCCTAAAATCTGTATCGGTAACTATCCCCATCTTCCCATCATTCCCTTTGACCAAAATAGAGGAAGCTTTGTTTTTTTTGAGGATTTGAACGGTATTAAAAATAGTTTCATTTTCATCTATGATGATTGGTTTTTGCATATATGCATCTTTGACCCTAGCAATCATCAGATTGATAAACTCTTTATTTTGTTCATTATTCACACTGCTATTGAGTTTTTTTGAAATCGACTGGAAAAAGTACCCCTCAAGTTCCTCATTTTGGTACATTATCTCCAAAAAGATCTCCCTTGGAAGTGCATAACAAATCGTCTCAGAAGTTGTTTTGAAAGTGTATTTTGAGTGATTTTCGATTAAGGAGATTGGGTCAAAATACTCATTGTTTCCATACACGGAAATAACTGTTTCCTCTTGAAGTTCTTGAACCACACCCTTGATAATAAAATACAAAAAAGTTGGTTTTTCATTGTGTGAAAGTAAAATGGAATTTTCTTTAAAATAGACAACATCAAGAGATTCTACAAGTTTGTCTAATTCAATATCATTGAGTCTATTAAATGGGGTGATTTTTTTGATAAAACTTCTTTCTTCTAAAAGAGCCATAGAATTTTCCTTTTGGAGGTTTTTAAAAATATATTCGCAGTATTATAGTAAAAATCGCCATATAAAATAAATTTATATGGCGAAATTGGATAAAAGTACCATTGCCAAAGAAAATAAATAACCTATTTTGGAACAACTGTCGTTAAATTTGAAACAGTCCAACTATACATCCCACCTCTATACCAATTAAGTTTATTTGCTGGATAACCTAATTTTAAAAGATTTTCTATAGCCCAAGTTGATTGTGGACACCAGATACCATTACAAAATAAGACAAGTGTTTTTGCATTTTTAAAATCATACACGCCATTTTTTTCCGTTACACCGATTGCCTCAAGCATATCACCAAATTCTGCTGGATTTTTTGCTTTATCAAAGTTTGGAAATGGCAAATTAAGAGCTGTTGGGATAGTGAGTTTTTGATACCAAACAGGAAGTCTCGCATCTATAAGAAGCATATTTTTATCAGTTTGAGCTTTTTGCATAAACTCAATCACTTCCAGTTCCCCTAAAGTTTGTACTTCATTGTTTATCTTCATAGGGGAGATTTTTCCTACAGTTGTAACAAATGTTTTTTTACACTCGCTTGGAACATTTGCATTTGCAAAATCCCCATTCCAAACCACATCAACAGATAATGCAACATCTTTACATTTATCACTATGTGTTCTTGTGATATTGTATTCACTTCTTACATCATAAGAATCCGTATATGTTATCTTTACTGAATTTTTTTTCAAATCTATACTTGCACCATTTAATGCCACAGCACTAAGTAACCCTATCAAATAGGCTTTCTTTATATTCTTCATACATAACTCCTTAACTTTTAATATAAGTGCATTTTATATGAAATCAGCTAAAAGTCAAATAGCTTCTTTATTTTTTGCAATTTTAAATTTATTTAGTTGTATGATTTAATAAAAAATTAAAGAGTTAAGAAATGATTAAAATAGTGTTTTATTAAGCCTATTTTATCCTCTTTTGTTTTTAGTTTTTTCACACTTTTTATTCTCGAAATAAAAATATATCTCTCAACAATATTGAGGTTTTGTAATTTTTGATAAATCCCTAAAACAAATTCACTATTTTGCTTCATCTCTTTTAAAGTTTGTTCAATATAAATCGTATGCAATTTTTCAATATCTTCCAAATAATTTTCTAAATTCAACTCCAGAATAAACTCTATTTCAGCGGTTACAAAATTACTTTTTATAGTTTTTGAGTATTTTTCTAAAACAATATTCACTTCTCTAATTTCACTTGATGAACCATCAGAATTCAATAATAACTGATAAAGATTTGGTTTGGTTGTTTTCCAATTATGGAGAGTTGTTCGTGTAACTTCAAATTGTTCTGTAATATCTTTTTTGCTTAACATCCAATTATTTCCTAATCTATTTTATTGGTATTGTAAATGGTTCATTATTAGTCATATATGTGATAATTCTAGACTTCTATGTTCCATAATTAAGCAAAGTATTTGTAATATATCAACTTTAATTAAATATCCAATAATTAAACATTTAGTTATTTTTTATTGATTTTTATGTTCCATTATTAAATATTAAACAAAATGAGAAATTACTATGCTCTTCAATTCTTACCTTTTTATCTTCGCTTTTCTTCCAATTATGCTTATTGGTTATTTTTGGCTACTCAAAAAACGACTTATTTTAGGCTCAAAACTTTGGTTGGTTGGTGGAAGTCTCTTTTTTTATGGATATTGGAGTGTAGTTTATGTTCCACTTTTGCTCCTGAGTATTTTTGTAAACTTTTTTGTTGGTTCTGCATTTGCCAGTGAACAAAAGATAAAAATACCAAAAAAACAACTTCTTATTTTTGGAATACTTTTCAATGTTGCACTTTTGGGGTATTTCAAATATACTGATTTTTTCTTATCCAACTTCAATTCTATCTTTGATGCAAATATTCCTTTATCACACATCATCTTACCTTTAGGGATAAGTTTTTTCACTTTTACTCAAATCGCATTTTTGATAGATAGCTATAGAAACGAAGTCAAAGAGTACAATTTGCTTCACTATATGCTTTTTGTAACTTATTTTCCACATCTTTTAGCAGGTCCTATTTTGCATCACAAAGAGATGATGCCACAATTTGCAAGTCATTGGAATTGGGCGGTCAGATGGCGAAATGTTGCCGTTGGACTCTTTTTATTTTCTATCGGTCTTTTCAAAAAAGTAGTTATCGCTGATACTTTTGCAGAATTTGCAAATGCTGGATTTGATGTTGCAACAACACTTAACTTTTTTGAAGCTTGGGCTACAAGTTTGTCCTACACTCTCCAACTTTACTTTGACTTTTCAGGTTACACCGATATGGCTATTGGAGTGAGTTTGATGTTTAATATCATCCTTCCTATCAACTTCAATTCTCCATACAAAGCAAAAGATATTCAAGATTTTTGGCGAAGATGGCATATCACTTTGAGTAGATTTTTGAGGGATTATGTTTACATTCCGCTTGGTGGAAATAGACTTGGAGTTTTGCGAAACTACACAAATCTTTTCGCTGTTTTTCTTATCGGTGGACTTTGGCATGGTGCTAGTTGGATGTTTGTTGTTTGGGGAGCATTGCATGGAATTGCGATAGTACTCCACCGTATTTGGCAAGATTTAGGTTTCAAAATGTGGGGTTGGCTTGGTTGGTTTATCACCTTCAACTTTGTAAATATAGCTTGGATTTTCTTTCGAGCGAAAGAATGGGATGATGCAAAGAAAGTGCTTGGTGGAATGGTTGGACTTGGTGGGATTGTGTTACCTGATAAGTTAGCTGGAAAACTTGAATTTCTGGGTGATTTTGGGGTTGAGTTTGCGAGTGGATTTGTTCAAAATGCTTGTAGTAGCGGAGCAAAAGACTTATTGCTAATCGCTGGAATGATTATATTTGTTGTTATTTTGAAAAATTCAAACGAGTTAACCAAACAAATTAAAAATAATTGGAAATGGGAATTATTTTTGGCTATTGTCTTATATTACAGTTTGACTAAAATTAATCAAATTAGTGAATTTATCTATTTTAATTTTTGAGGAAATATGAAAAACTTTATTTTAAAAACTTTAAGTGCTGTACTTTTTTTTACCATTATCTCTGGATTAACAAATTGGATAATTGACCCTTTTAACATTTTTCATACGACTTTCTTAAAATATCAATTTCAAATGAATGAAAGATTTATGAAAATTGAATATTTAGAAAAAAAACATAATAATTTTAATTCTTACCTTATTGGTTCTTCAAGGATAGGCACAACGAATCCAAAAAATTTAGACAAATATATTGCCAATGCAAAGTTTTACAATTTTACAGTTTCAAGTGCTACAATTGCTGATGAACTAAGGCATATTCAATATATGATAAAAGCAAATTATAAAATACAAAATTTGTATTTACAGGTTGATATCAATGACAATATGCAAACATATTTACAACAAGATTCTGATTATTTGAGAAGACCCCATCCATATGTTCTTGATAAGAATATTTTTAGTTATAAACTAGAATACCTTTTAAATCTTTTTCCATTTAATACGAAAGGTAAAATTGAGAAAAATATTGAAGGTAATAATGATGCTGAATATAATTTAGACTTGGGAACTTGGTCTCGTCCAAATAAGGATTTGAGAGCAGAGCAAGATTGTGATAAATATGTCAAATCAGAACCAGAATTTGCTATACAAAATTTACAAAGCATTAAGAATGTAGCAACTAAGATGAATTTTAAAGCTCTTCAAGAAATAGTAGATTTGTGCCGAAAAAATAATATTAATTTGATTGTATTTACGACACCACATAATCATAATTATTTAGATAGTGTTTATGAAAATGAATACTATTTGTTTTTAAAAGAATTAGTAAAGATTACAGATTATTGGGATTTTAGTGGCTATAACTCCATAACAACAAATGATTGTAATTATTATGAAAGTTCACATTATCGTTCCAAAATTGGTATTTTAATAATGGCAAAAATATTTAATGATAAGACTATATCCTTACCTGCAGATTTTGGAGTAAAACTCACAAAAGAAAACATCGAATCCCACTTAGAAAAACTAAGAACCGAAAGAGAGATTTGGAGAAAAGCATATCCACAAGATGTAGCTGAGATAGAAAATTTAGACAACAATAAATAATAACATTTAAAAAAGATAGTAATATAGTAAATTGTTCCTCGCAATGACTTATCTTTAATTAGTTTGAGATACTTGGTTACGGATAATGACGATAACTGTTTAATTTAGTTAAGCCAATCCTACAGCATCTTTAATAACTCTCATCTTTTCACTAGCGATTCTTCTTGCTTTTTTTGCTCCATCACTTAAAATATCTTTCACCATCGTTGGATGATTTAAAAGCTCATTTCGTTTCTCTTCATAAGGTGCAAAGTAGCTATTGATTTTTTCTAAAAGACTCAATTTAAAATGCCCATACCCTTCCCCTGGTGTCGCATATCTTTTTTGTAAATCAAGGAGTTCATCATTTGACATAAAAAGTTTAGAAATCGCATAAATATTACAGTTTTCCCACTCTTTTGGCTCATTTAAGTCTGTACTATCAGTCACTATCCCCATCACTTGTTTTTTGATAACTTTTGAAGCACCAAACATATCGATAGTATTTCCATAACTTTTTGACATCTTCGCCCCATCCGTTCCAGGAACTGTAGCCACCTCATTGTCCACTTTTGCTTCAGGGATAAGTAAAATCTCCCCATAATGATTATTGAAACTTTGAGCGATATCCCTTGTCATCTCAACATGTTGGATTTGGTCTTTTCCAACTGGGACGATATTGCTATCAAAAAGTAAAATATCCGCAGCCATAAGGACAGGATAAGAAAAAAGCCCATGATTTGTAGGTAACCCTCGTGCTGTTTTATCTTTGTAGCTATGAGCTCTTTCAAGTAGTCCCATTGGTGTATGATTTGAAAGTATCCAGTAGAGTTCAAGCACTTCAGGAACATCACTTTGTACCCAAAAAGTGGATTTTTGAGGATCCATCCCAAGAGCTAGAAAATTAACCGCTGCTTCAAAAGTGTTTCTTTTTAAAAATTCGCTATCTTTTACTGAAGTTAAGGCATGGTATGAAGCTATAAAAGCAAATAATTCCCCACTATCTTGACTCTCAATCATCTTTTTTATCATCCCAAAATAGTTTCCGATATGGATTGTTCCACTTGGCTGAATGCCACTTAATATTCTCAAAGTTTGTCCTTTTTATTATTTCTTGTTACTTTTTACATTCGCTAAATATATCAAAATTCTTATCATAAATCGTTGTATCAATCTCCATAATTCCTAGAATACTATGAAAAAGATTGTCATGTGAAACTTCTTTTACACTATTCTTTTTCAAACAATTGATATCAAATGTCTTTTTAAAATCATCTCCAAACCACTGAAAGAATCCTATATGTGTCTGAAAATCTGGAGCTAAAAGATAAGGCATACCATGGAGATAGACTCCATTTTCCCCTAAAGATTCCCCATGGTCAGCACTATAAATTAATGCTGTTTGGTAGCTTTTTTGATTTTCTTTTAAAAAATGTATCGTTTTTGATAAAAAATAATCTGTATACAAAATCGTATTATCATAACTATTTTGGATTTGTTCTTGTGTACACAGTTCAAGCTGATTTGATTCACAAATAGGGGTGAATTTTTTAAATTCTTTTGGATATCTTTTATAGTATGCTGGTCCGTGTGACCCCTTTTGATGTAAAACAATTACCGTATCACCTGTTTGTTTATCAACATATTTTTGTAAATCTTTGAGTAAAATCTCATCAAAACATTCATCTGAACTACACAATTTCTCATCTGTTGCAGAATTCAGATCTTCATAAGTTATCCTATCTGCAACACCTTTTGAATTAGAATTATTATCTCGCCAAAGTAAATTTATCTTAGCATGATTTAAAACATCCAAAACATTTTCACTTGCTTTCCCTATACTATCAGTATATTCCGTTCGATTATAAATATTAAACATACAAGGTACTGAAACAGCTGTTTCAGTACCACAAGAGGTAGCATTTTGATAGTTGATAATATCTTCTAAACCTAAATTTGGATTGGTTGTATTTTTATAACCATTGAGTGAAAAGCTTGCTGCTCTTGCTGCTTCTCCAACAACAATAATAAGAAGTTTTGGTTTAGTATCTTTCGAGATATTTTTTGCATCCAATCCTATTTGTTTAAACTCTTCTATTGTTGCAAATTTAGTATTAAGATATTTTCCTACACTATAAATATAGTAAGTTGGATTTGTATAATATCGAAGAGGTTTGTGCTCTCGAAAAAAAGAGGTGTAAAATGTACTAAAACTAAATAACATAACTACTATCAAACCAAAAAATAAAAAAATAGCTTGTAATTTGAGAATCAACTCTTTCCTAAAATCTTGATAATAAATTTTTACTTTATAAATTAAAAATGATGGAAGCAATCCAAAAAATAAAAAATATACAAATAATTTTAAAGTAATTAAATCATACACTTCAGAATTATTTGTTTCAAGAGCATTTTGAAGCATATGATCATCAATAATTACTCCATAAGAATCCATAAAATATCCAGCAAATGTAGAACCAAGTATAATCAAAATTAAAAAAGGTTTTAGGGTATATTTTGAATTTAGAAGAGCAAAAATAAGCCCAATAATTGAGCTTATAAGTATAAAAAGGGAAATAAGATAATACCAATTTTGACCAAAAGGATACACTTCTAAAACATTTTGCCAAAAGGAATAATTATAAAATGTTGAGAGAGAGATACTTGAAATAAGTATCAACCAAAATGAATTTATTTTTTTCAATATATCTTCCTAATTTAAGTGACTTAAAAGTGTTTTTGCGAAAAGTGTTGCTTCTGCTGTGATATTTTCCCCACTTATCATCCTTGAAATCTCTACTATTCGTTCACTATCACTAAGCTCTTTTACTTGTGAGACTTCCCCTTTTTTCTCCACCAAAAAGTGTTGGTCTGCTGTGGAGCTTAGTTGTGGTTGATGGGAAATGGCAAAGATTTGATAGTTTTTCGATAAAGTTTTGAGTACTTTTGCTATCGATTCACTCTCTTTTCCGCTTAAGTTTGCATCGATTTCATCTAGAAAAAGTATCCCGTTATTGTCACATTCATAGATACTTCTTGCGGTAAGGAGTGCGAGCCTTAGCCTGTTAAACTCCCCTGAACTCAGTTTTTTAAGTTCTGTGTTATTCAAACTAAAAACCACTTCATCATACCCATTTTTGGTGAGTTCTATACTATTTAAAGTGATTTTTAAATTTGTTAGATACAAATCTTTTAAAAAGATATTCATATCGTTTTCTAAAATCTCTATTGCTTTTCCTCTAAGTCCACTGAGTTTTAGCCCAACTTTTTCTATTTCAAGTGAGTATTTTTTATAGTTTTTTTCCAAAATGGCTTTTTCAAAAGTGATATTTTCATACTCATCAAGCTCTTTTTGTTTTATCTTTTTGTATTCCAAAGCCTCTTCAATTGAGCCATATTTTTTTTGCAAAGTGGAAAGTTCCTCTATCCTATCGAGTGTCTCTTCCACATTCAACTCTTCTACGGCAAACATTAAGTCATAAAATTTCTCAAATTGGTTGTTCACTTCATTTATAGCATCATCAAAAAAACTGCTATCCACTTCAAGCATAGATAATGCATTTGAGATTTTGTGGGTATTATCCAAAAATGGTTTTGCTTCTAGGAGCACTTTTTCGATTTTATCTTTTTTGCTTATGGTATCTTTGAGCTCTTTTAACTCTTCATATTCCCCTACTTTTGGATTTGTTTTAGTGATTTTTTCTATCTCAAACTTTGCAAACTCTTTGAGATTTTCTAAATTTTCTTCATCTTTGTAAATCTTTTGGAGTTTGTGTTTTATCTCTTTTAACTCTTTGTACAAAGTGTGAAATTCTTCAAGGGTATCTTTGTATCCATCAAACTTCAAACCACCTAAAAAATCCAAAAACTCTACGATATTTTCACTCTCAAAATCACTCGTATCTTTGAGATGAAGGTGTTTGAAAAAACCTTTTGAAAACTCTTGGAGGTCATTTTTAGAGATAGTTTGGTTATTTAAAAAATGTCTTGTTTTTGTTGTGGTTATCTGTTTTATCGTAAAATCATCATCAATCAAATAATCTTCATTTTTGATATTTGTATTTGAGATAGTCATCTCACTCAGCTTAGCTTTTATCTCTTTAAATCCAAACGATCCCACCATACTGTTAAAAAGTATCGATTTCCCAGCTCCACTTGGTCCACTAAATATCACGAGTCCATTGTTAAAATTTAACTCAACCCTATTAAAAGATAAATATTCCTCTAAATAAAATCTCTCAATCAATCTATTTTCCCCAATTCAATTTTTGATTTAAGACAGAGAAATAATCCCTCTCTTTTGCTCTGATAAGCTTTGATTTTTGATTTGCTATTTTGATTTTGACACTCTCATTTTGTTTTAATTCATACATATCTTGCCCATCGATTAAAACTATCGCACCATCAATATCAGGTGTTTTGAGCTCTATTTCAAACTCAGCAGGAAGGACAAGAGGTCTTTGTGTCAGTGAATGTGCCGAAATTGGTGTAACGATAAAAGCATCGGTCAATGGATACACAACTGGTCCACCACTACTTAAATTATAAGCGGTTGAACCTGTTGGAGTGGAAATCACTAACCCATCACCATAGTAACTATTAAATTTTTTTCCATCCACAAAAGCGTCAATATTGACCATATGAACAACTGATTTACTTTTGAGTACGATATCATTAAAAGCAACTGATTGAGTATTGTGTATCGACGCACTTATCATCATTCTTGAGTCTATCTCATATTCATTGTCCAAAAAATCTTTTAAAAATCCGTCTAATTCATCAGGCAAGACAGAAGTCAAAAATCCCAAAGTCCCAAGATTTATCCCTAAGATTGGTTTGCCAAACTTGATACTTCTTCGAGCAACCGAAATAAGTGTTCCATCTCCACCAATTGTAACGAGAAAATCAGCTTTTTGTACTAACTCATCAAACTCATAACCACCGTCAACTTCTATCATATTTGCACTAGAAATATCCAATATTGTAGTGATATCGAACTCCTCAAATGTTTGTTTGATATGCAAATATATATCTTTGAGCCCTTGACTATTTGGGCGAAGAATTATCCCTGCCAATTTTTTATTTTCTAAAAGTTCTCTATTTTTTATTGATTTCATGGGTGGGATTATATCTCATAAGGGATAAAAGTCACTAAAGAGCCACTTGTAAATTCAAAAGAATAAAAAGTTTAATTAAACATAAACTATTTCTTAAGTACCATTAGTAATAATTTTTTTATAAGGAAAGTGTTAAAAATGGGACATAATTATTTACCAAAAAAAGAGGGTTTGTACGACCCAAGATTGGAGCATGATGCTTGTGGTGTCGGGTTTGTTACTCATATAAAAGGGGTGAAATCGCATGATATTGTAAAAAAAGGGATTGAACTTCTTATCAATCTTGAGCATCGTGGTGCTGTTGGTGCTGAAAAAAATTCTGGGGATGGTGCTGGTATTTTGGTTCAAATGCCAGATAGATTCTTTCGCAAAGTGGCAATGCAACAAAATATTAACCTCCCTCTATTTGGGAACTATGCTGTTGGTGTTGTGTTTATACCACGAGACCCAGAGGGTTCTATGGAGTGCCAAACTATCGTTGAAAATTGCGTCAAAGAGATTGGTTTGGATTTTTTAGGGTGGAGACGAGTTCCTGTAGATAATAGCTCTTTGGGAAATAGTGTAAAATCAACTGAACCTTATATTTATCATATTTTCATAGGGAAGCCAGACCATATCAAAGACTCGGATGCTTTTGAGCGAAAATTGTATGTTATCCGAAAATATGCTCAAACAATGGTTACCGCATCTGGAGTAAGAGGTAATGAATATTTTTATATCCCATCACTTTCTTATAAAACAATACTCTATAAAGGTCAGCTTATCACAGCACAACTCCCTTTATTTTTTGCCGATTTGAACGATGTCGATTTTGAGTCTGCTATCGCTTTGGTGCATAGTCGTTTTTCTACAAATACTTTTCCATCGTGGCCACTTGCACAACCTTTTAGATATCTGGCTCACAATGGTGAAATCAATACTTTGAGGGGAAATATCAACTGGATGAGAGCAAGACAATCTCTTATCAAATCAGATCTTTTTAGTGACGATGATTTGGACAAAATTTACCCTTATTTGATAAATGAAAAAACAGGCTCAGATTCTTCTATTTTAGATAATGTTGTAGAGCTTCTTACTCTAGCTGGACGAAGTTTGCCTCATGTTATGATGATGATGATTCCAGAAGCTTGGGAAAAAGATGAAGAGCGAGATAGTAAAATCAGAGCTTTTTATGAATATCATGCGACTTTTATGGAGCCATGGGATGGACCTGCTTCTATCGCTTTTACAGATGGTAAATTTGTTGGGGCAACACTTGACCGAAACGGACTCCGACCTTCACGATATATTCTTACAAAAGATGATATTTTAGTTATGGCATCGGAGCAAGGTGCGTTGTATTTTCCCCCTGAAGATATTGTTTTAAAAGGACGATTGCAACCTGGAAAAATGTTTTTAGCGAATCTTGAAGAGGGTCGAATTATCCCAGATATTGAAATAAAAACACTTATCGCTTCTGGGCATCCTTATGGAGAATGGCTAGAAGAGCAAAAAATTGAGCTTGATACATTGCCACTCAATAGTGCAGTAAAACAACCAAATCATAAAACTATTTTGAAAAGACAAAAGTGTTATGGCTATTCTCAAGAGGATTTAAAAGTAGTTTTAACTCCAATGGCAAAAGATGGGTATGAGGCGATTGGTTCTATGGGAAATGATGCAACCCTACCTATTTTGTCAAACAAAGCAGTCAATTTATTTAACTATTTTCATCAACTTTTTGCACAAGTTACAAATCCCCCGATTGACCCAATTAGAGAAGAGAGTGTTATGTCACTTACTAGTTTCATAGGACAACAAGGAAATTTATTTGAACAAAATAAAAAAGATAAAAAGTTTATAGAGTTATCCCAACCAATCCTTACAAATGAACAACTAGAAAAATTACGAGGTATCAATGAATTTGGATTTAAAGCGATAACTATCGAACTTTTATTTAATGTTTCCCAAACGGGTGCGATGGAAAAAAGATTGATTGAAGTGGAAGAGTTAGCTTTAAAATCTGTACGAGATAATTATCAAGTTATCATCCTTTCTACAAGAGGAATAGACAAAAAATATGGAGCGATTCCTTCCCTTTTGGCTTGTAGTAGCGTACATCATCATCTTGTAAAACACGGTGTTCGTACAAATTGTGGGATAGTTATAGAGTGTGGAGATGCTAGGGAAGTCCATCATTTTGCTACTTTATTGGGTTACGGTGCAAATGCTATCAACCCTTATTTGGCTTTTGAAACGATAGAAGATTTACGAAAAAGAAAGCTCATTGATGATGCACTTACAAATGAAAAAGCGACAAGCAACTATATCTATGCGATTGAAAAAGGGTTGCTGAAAATTATGTCAAAAATGGGTATTTCAACACTCCAGTCTTATACGGGTGCACAAGTTTTTGAAGCAGTTGGGCTCAGTGACAAAGTGATAGAAAAATATTTTGCAGGAACAGCTAGTCGTTTGGGAGGTATCGGAATTGATGGGATTGAAATGGAAACATTGATTTGCCATAAAGTTGCTTTTAGTGATGATGCTGTTGAAGCGAGTGATTTGGGAGTTGGTGGATTGTATTCCTATAGACAACGAGGAGAAAAACATCAATATACCCCTGAAAATATTTTCTTATTGCAACAATCGGCAAGAACAAATGACTATGAATTATTTAAACAATATACGAAAAGTTTGGATAATCAAGATGAAAATCTCTTGACATTACGAGGTTTGCTTGAGTTTGCAAAAAGAGAACCGATACCGATTGAAGATGTTGAAACCGTTGAAGAGATACGAAAAAGATTTGCAACTGGAGCTATGAGTTATGGCTCAATTTCACTTGAAGCGCATCAAACTATGGCGATTGCTATGAATGCAATTGGAGCAAAAAGCAATACAGGAGAAGGTGGAGAAGACCCAGCGAGGTTTGTTCCGTTTGAAAATGGAGACAATGCAAATTCTGCTATCAAACAAGTTGCGAGTGGACGATTTGGTGTCACTATGAATTATTTAGTAAATGCGCAGGAACTTCAAATCAAAATGGCTCAAGGGGCGAAACCTGGGGAAGGTGGACAATTGCCAGGGGATAAAGTTGATGAGATTATAGGAAAAACAAGACATTCAACCCCAGGAGTTGGACTTATTTCGCCACCTCCTCACCACGATATTTATAGTATTGAAGATTTAAAACAACTTATTCATGATTTAAAAAATGCAAACAAAGAAGCGAGAATTAGTGTGAAACTTGTTTCGGAAGTTGGAGTTGGAACGATAGCAGCGGGGGTTGCTAAAGCACATTCTGATGTTATTTTGATTTCTGGATATGATGGAGGAACAGGTGCTTCACCTCAAACTTCTATCAAACATACAGGACTTCCATGGGAATTGGGACTTGCTGAAGCTCATCAAACTTTGATTAAAAATGGACTTCGTTCAAGAATTGTTTTGCAAACCGATGGACAACTCAAAACTGGGCGAGATATAGCAATAGCAACGCTTCTTGGAGCCGAAGAGTGGGGAGTTGCGACGAGTGCTTTGGTTGTTGAGGGTTGTATTATGATGAGAAAATGTCATCTCAATACTTGCCCAGTGGGAATAGCAACACAAGACCCGATACTACGAGCGAAGTACAAAGGGAAACCTGAACATATCATCAACTACATAACTTTTTTAGCGACTGAGTTACGAGAAATTATGGCTGAACTTGGATTTAGAACAATCAATGAGATGGTTGGAAGAGTTGATAAATTGGAAGCAAAAAGAAATATCGACCATCCAAAAGCAAAACATCTTAAACTTGAAAGACTTTTGCATAGTGTTCATTTAAGGTCATCTGATACGAGTTATTGTTCGTCATCTCAAGAGCATGGAATCGAAGATGCGATGGATAATGAGCTTATAGAAATGGCAAAACAATCTATTCTTTCAGGTGAAAAAACATATAAAGAGGTAGAAATTAGAAATATTAACCGAACTCTAGGAACTTTACTTTCATCAGAAGTAACTAAAAAATATGGTGAAAATGGTCTTCCAGATGACACAATTCACTTCAAAATGAAAGGAAGTGGCGGACAAAGTTTTGGAGCATTTTTAACTTCTGGTATCACTTTTGAAGTTGAGGGTGAACTCAATGACTATGTTGGGAAAGGGTTGTGTGGTGGAAAAATTATTGTATATCCTTCACTTCAAGCCTCGTTTGAACCAAAAGAAAATGTCGTCATAGGGAATGTTGCTTTTTATGGAGCTACAAGTGGGGAAGCTTACATTTATGGACTAGGAGGAGAAAGATTTGCTGTGCGAAATTCTGGAGCAAATATAGTAACTGAAGCTTTAGGCGACCATGGTTGTGAATATATGACTGGTGGAAGAGTCGTTGTTTTGGGTGAAATTGGTAAAAACTTTGCAGCTGGAATGAGTGGTGGGATTGCTTATATTTATGATGAGAACAACACTCAAAAATCAAAAATCAATCCCTCAATGGTACATATAGAAACTATAGAAGAAGAGTTTGAAAATGATAAAGTTAAAAATATGATTATGAATCATCTTTTGTATACGAAAAGCAAAACAGCGTATGAAATGCTTGAAAACTGGGAAGAAACTAAAAAGAAATTTATCAAAGTTATCCCAAAAGATTACAAAAAGATTTTGCTTCAAAATGCAAATAAATATGGCACACAAAACGACAAAGTCAAGGGGTGAATTATGGGAAAAGTAACAGGATTTAAAGAATACAAAAGAGAAAATTTTGGCTATCAAAATGTAAAAGAAAGAATTACTCACTATAAAGAATTTACAGTTGCTATGCCAAAAAAAGAGATGGAAAATCAAGCCGCAAGATGTATGGAATGCGGTGTGCCTTTTTGCCATAGTTCTTATGGTTGCCCATTGGCAAATATTATCCCACAATTTAATGATTTGGTGTATACAGATAGATGGGAAAGTGCTTTTAGAAATCTGATGAGTACAAATAATTTTCCAGAGTTTACAGGGCGAGTTTGCCCTGCTATTTGTGAAACAGCTTGTGTTTTAGGGATAAATGACAATCCAGTTGCTATTAAAAATATTGAATATGCAATCATTGAAAAAGCTTATGAAAAAGGGTGGATGGAAGCACTCCCGAAAGAAAAACAAACTGGCAAAAAGGTGGCAATTGTCGGAAGTGGACCTGCTGGTCTTGCAGCTGCTGATCAATTAAATAAAGCTGGACATAGTGTAACTGTGTACGAAAAAGAGAAAAGAATTGGTGGGCTTCTCAGGTATGGCATTCCAAATTTTAAACTTGACAAAAAAGAAGTTGTTCAAAGAAGAGTTGATTTGATGGAGAAAGAGGGGGTGCAATTTATAACCGAAGCAAATGTTGGGGTAAATTTACCAATCAAGAAGTTAGAAGATGAATATGATGCGATTATTTTATCAATAGGGGCTGGAAAACCGAGAGATTTAGAGATACCAAATAGGGATTCACAAGGGATACATTTTGCAATGGATTTCTTATCTCAAAACAATTCAAGGCTTGAAGGTGAATTTATCGATGAAGTGACGGTTATCGCTGCTAAAAATAAAAAAGTTTTAGTTATAGGAGGAGGCGATACAGGAAGTGACTGTGTCGGGACTTCAATAAGACAAGGGGCTTTAAAAGTAACGCAAATAGAGCTTTTATCAAAATCACCTCTGAAACGAACTGCCGATATGCCATGGCCAACATATCCAAGACTTTTTAAACTTTCAACTTCTCAAGAAGAGGGTTGCGAACTTGAATTTGATGTCCTTTCAAAATCTTTTATTAAAGGAAAAGATGGAGAAATTGTAGGGGTAAATTGTGTCAAGATAGCTTGGAGCGGAAGAAACTTTAGTGAAATTGAAGGAAGTGAATTTATCATAGAAACAGATTTAGTCCTTTTGGCAATGGGATTTTTAGGACCGATTCAAGAGTGTGTCATCAATAATCTTGGACTTCAAATTGACGAACGAAGCAATATTAAAACAATAAATTATCAAGCATCAATGGCAAAAATATTTGCTTGCGGTGATGCGAGAAGAGGACAATCTCTAGTCGTATGGGCGATTTTGGAGGGTAGAGAATGTGCTGTTAAAGTTGACGAATACTTGATGAATAAAAAAAGTATGCTCAACCGAAAAGATAAATCTTTGTATGAATTTTGATGAGTTTTAGCCCCAAATAAGTTTGCGGTTTTGAAATAAAAAAAGGTTGAGCGAGTAACCCAACCTTTGCCTGCATTCCCATGTGGGAGTGTGGGAACGAGGGAAGCCTTAAAATCTATAGCTCCTCTAGTAATTATTAGAAACTATATGCTAATTGTGCAGAGTAGTATTTGCTATCATCAGCTGCAGTTTCAGCAGAGATATTTGCATACAATAGACTTATTTTTAAATTCTTAACAAATTTACATTCCCAAGAAGCTGTTAGGTTAAGCTCAGATTCGTCTTCATCTTTTGTTGCATCTTTGTAGCCTGTAGTCCCATAGATACCACCAAGTTCAAATCCAGCTACAGATGTGCTAACTCCAACATACAATGTTTTTGCATCGGCTACATAAACTTGATTTCCACTATCAAGAGGACTAATATTATCTCCAAGTGCATCTAAACTTCCAATTTTTCCTTTGCTATCAGTGGTAATATATCCACCTTTAAGTGCAATTTCTCCAACTTTATACCCAAAATCTAAAGCCATAATACTTCCATCAGATAGCTTTGTGACATTATCCTCTTCGTATCCATCTTCAGAAGTTTGTGCATATTTCGCAATTACACTAAGTCCAGCAATTTCAGCTTCCACTTTAGCACCAACCGCACTAAATACATCTGGAGCATCCATATAGTAAGCACCTATTTTTGTTTTATCATCTATAGCATAAGTTACATCAAAAACATTTGCACCTTCTTCGCTACCACTTACATGAAATTCTTCTAAAGCACCATCATTTGCACTTGTATTGATTCTCTCAGTGTGTCCAAGGATGATAGTAGTATTAGGGATAGCACTTACTATACCCACAACCGCTTCATGATAGTCACCAATCCACTCTAAGTCAATCGCTTGTTTCCCGACGATAAGTGTAAATGCATCTGTCGTATAACTTACATTTGCGATATTCATAATTGATTTTACACCATCAGCATAATCATCTGCAGGTTTTCCATCCGCATCAAGTTTCGTTGCA
This sequence comes from Helicobacter pylori PMSS1, assembly GCA_945883785.1. GTDB lineage: Bacteria > Campylobacterota > Campylobacteria > Campylobacterales > Arcobacteraceae > CAIJNA01. The sequence goes on along the minus strand of CAMCYD010000015.1, from coordinate 4,536 downwards.
TCAGAACCATTATTTTTTTCACCAAATTTTGTATTCGCCATAAAACCTAAAGAAGCTTTGAAGCCATTTAAAGATGCAGTTTCATAGTTTAAAGATACGGAACCCAAAGAATAACCAGTATCATAACTACTTCGACTATTGTTTACTGCACTTGTATAAGCTCCAATCTCTCCACTTACTTTCCCTTTTACAAAAGCATCTTCTAAAGATGTCACATCAGCCATCGCAGTACTTGTTAGTGCCGCAACTACTACTAAACTCATTGTTATTTTTTTCATTCTATTTCCTTGTTTTAAATTTTTTGTGTTTTGTTAAATCTTCGAAATCATCACTTTGGTCCAAAATGATTAGAGAATTGTAACATTTGTAAAAATAAAATAAACACACTAATTGTATAAAATATATACAGATAACTAAAATTGTATAAAATTGTATTAGAAAAGTAAAGTTTTATTTTGTAATCCTCAGTGTGTTCAACTTTTATTAAATTAATGAGCCACTTGCAAATGGCTCTATAATATATTTGCTGCTCTCAAGGCTCTTGATAGTTTTTCATCATCTTGTGCAATTTCTCTAAGTGCAAAGATAACCCCTTTGAGTTGGTCAAAGTTTTTTCTCTCTTCTGCATCTTTTTTGTCTCTCAGATAAATAGCAATAAAAGGAGAAGCAAAAACAAGCCCCATCAGTGCATAAATTAAACTTTGCATAAAATCAAGTCGTTTGTCTATCTGCTCGATTCTTTTATCGACTTGTTCGAAATTTTTATCGACTTGTTCAAATCGCTTATCGACTTGCTCAAATCTTTTATTCATATCTTCTCGTAAATTTTGTATCTCTTTTAGAATGAGTATAGATTTGTCATCCTCGGCATATAAATTTGAAAATGACACAAATATAAATAATAATATCGGAATAATTTTTTTCATCTGTAGCTCCTTTTGTTTTCGAAAATTATATCAGAAAATGATAAAAAGTGATTTTGCAATAACCGTGTTTTGGGCATAAAAAAGGTTGAGACTTTGCTCAACCTTTTGGTCTGCATTCCCCCTCTGAAGAGTAGGAACGAGTGAAAATATTTTCAAATCAATGTAGTAAAATAAACTTGATATGATAAGAAAAGAGATGATAACAAACATTATCGATATATTATTCCAATACAAAAGTATACAAATTAGCATCAAATAATGCCCTATTTTTAAAAAAGACAGTTTGAGATACTGCAAATATTTGGGAAACTTTGTAAGCTTTTCAATGTCATCTATATCAATCATTCTATCTCTTTAAAAATTTAAAGCAGGTAATAAGTCGTTGTTCTCTTCAATTCTAAGCATTCGTACATCTTTGACACAAGCAGAAAACCAAGGAAAAGCACGGGCTAATTTTTGGATAACCATAATACAATTAACAGCATTTATTGTGTCATTCCCAAAATAAACACTTCCTTGTTGCCAGTCAAAATTATTTGCTTCCATAAATTTACGAATATCTCCATAAGCATTTGTGCTAGATGGATTATGATATTGATCGCTCAAACAATTTGTATCTATATCAAAAGTTACAGCATACATTTTCATCCTTTGTTTTGTATTTTTGTGATTATATCAGAAAATGTTAAAAAGTGATTTGGTCGTCATTGCGAGGTACGAAGCAATCCAAGAAGCCGACTTATGGATTGCTTCGTGCCTCGCAATGACGGTGTTTTGGGCATAAAAAAAGGTTGAGCAACAACTCAACCTTTTGAAGTCTGCATTGATTTTTTCTACCGAGATGTTTTTTTGTCCATCCATATGCATCGCCTTTAGCCATCCATACAAGAATCCCAAGTGTTGCAGCAGCAATCGCAAGTGCTATTATTTCTACCATTTTAATCCTCCTTTTCTAATTCATCAAGTTTATTTTCTATCTCTAATTCCACTTTTTTGTAAACTATGCTTAACAAAGCAACACCAAAAAATCCAAAAATAGCCAATACTAAAACATAAATAGGCTTTTCTCCAGAGACTACTGCATATACAATGACAATAATTGCCGAAGCAAGAGCAAAAATTAGGTTAAACCAATCTTTTCATCTTTCCCTTAAAATATCGATTTCTTTTATTAATTTTTCTTTTTTACTCATGAGGAAATTATATCAGAAAATGATAAAAAGTGATTTTGTAATAACGGTATTTTGGGCATAAAAAAAGGTTGGGACTTTGCCCAACCTTTTGGTCTGCATTCCCAAGCAGGAGCTTGAAAACGAGTGAAGACTTATTTCAATCTTCGTTTTAAGTCGCTCCATCCTTCCATTCTGAAACCATGAACACTACTTACACAATCGTTAAAACCATCTATTTTTGATAATTCCTCAACAGCATCAAATACGGCATCTATATCATCTTTATCACTTCGATACACACTGCCTTGAAGTCGTATAAAACCTGCCTTTGACATTGCTTGTTCTACTTCCTTATAGACTTTCGCGAGTCTGCTTTTTGCTTTATTTTCAGCTTCATCGTCTGAAATATCTATAGAAAGTGCTTTGATATAATCCTTGTAACAATTCGTATCCATATCAAATGCTATACCATATGCCATTTTAATTCCTTAATTCTATTTTTGTGATTATATCAGAAAATATTAAAAAAATGTTTGGATAAAAAGAAGGAGGAAAGCTATGTTTTGGTCGTCATGGCATGGCACGAAGCAATCCATTTCCCGTCATTGCGAACGAAGTGTGGCAATCCATTTCCTCTTTGGACTGCTTCGATTCTCTCGCAATAACGGTATTTTGGGCATAAAAAAAGGTTGAGAGTTTGCCCAGCCTTTGTGTTTGTCTGCATTCCCACTCGGAGAGGGGGAACGAGTGATTATTTTAATTTATCTTTAATGATGTTAATTTTTTTGTAAACCAAACAACAAATATACCACCTAGAATTATAATAGAAAAACCACCGATTATATTTATATCAAACATTTCCCATCTCCTCATTTATTCTTTGCATTTTTTGCCAAATTTTTAGGGTATAAATCCCAATCAAAAAGACCACAATTAGCCCAAATCCAGCTACGATAATCATATAAGCACCAACCTCATGAGTGAGTACCTTATATGCGATAGTAGCAATACCAGTTAATATCCCCAAAATAAAATACAAAAGTGCTTTAAAAACTTCTTTTAAATCTGACTTTATCTCTTTTAATTCATCTATTTTTGCCATTAACGATTCCTTTCAAAAATTATATCAGAAAATGTTAAAAAGTGATTTTGCAATAACGGTGTTTTGGGCATAAAAAAAGGTTGGGAGTTTGCCCAGCCTTTGTGTTTGTCTGCATTCCCACTCGGAGAGTGGGAACGAGAGAAATAAACGAGTGCTTACTTATTATTTTAGTAACATATCTGCGACTTTGAGCATGGTTACAATAAAAGCAATTATCCCTATGCTCCATCTCATGTTTGTATTTATTGCGGTTTGTATTTTAAGATCAATATCTGTTTTAAAAATTTCTAGTTTTGCATTGATGGTTGTTTCAAAAAGCTTGAATTCCCCCTTTAAGCTAGCTACATCCGCCACAACCTCATTGAGTTTACTATCTAAATGATTGATATGGTTATATTGACTTTTGAGTAAGAGGGTATTTATATCCTCTTGCGTGAGCCCTTCACCTTTACCAAATTTTTCTTCTATCTCTTTTATTTTTGGTGCTATCATCTCAATAAGCATATCATCTACTCTAGTCTTATTCATAATGGAGTCTCCTGTTCGAATTTTTGTGATTATATCAGAAAATATTGAAAAGTGATTTGGTTGTCATGGCATGGTACGAAGCAATCCATTTCCCGTCATTGCGAGGTACGAAGCAATCCAAGAAGCCGACTTATGGATTGCTTCGTGCCTCGCAATGACAGTGTTTTGGGCATAAAACTTATTTAATAGATGCTAATACTAACGAATCAATTTCGTTTTCACTAAGATTTTCAAAATCACTTTTATCGTAAATAAAAAGTAAGAATAGCTCATTTTCTATAAGTTTCAAATATGATAGCAATCTATAACCACCACTTTTTCCACTATTTTTATCTGAATTGGCAATTCTTGCTTTATAAACTCCTTGACCAAGATGTATTCCCAAATCCTCATCATATTCAATGCTATTTACGAATTTATAGTCGTCCCAAAGCAAACTATGGTTTTATGCTCCAGTCATTGCGAGGAACGAAGCAATCCAAAAGTCGGCTTCTTGGATTGCTTCGTTCCTCGCAATGACATACAATATAAGCTTTAGTTTGCTTTATGATGACAATATCACAATCATTTTCAATATTTCTAAATCTTTTCTTGAGGGTTTTGATGGATTTATTAAATGTATCAGTATCCCTGATAGTGATGCCCGAAAGTCTTTTCACTAGAGCCACTTGCAAATTCAAAGATTTTGAGTATGAATAGTAGCAATTATTAGATTTTCACTTTAAAAATCACTATTTACTCCCTGTAAATGGTTATTTTTAAAGGGGAAAGATGATGATTGAAACTGTTTATAATCATTTGTTTGAAT
>CAMCYD010000014.1 GCA_945883785.1 Helicobacter pylori PMSS1 | reverse complement strand
TTAGTCACAAAACAAAGGATTTAAAAATGTGTCAAATCTATCACTCTAATGCTAGAACAAACCAGCATGTAAGAAAAATTATACAGAAATCTAATTTAACAAATAGTGAATTAGCAAAAAAATACAATATCAATAGCAAAACGGTTGTTTACTCGTTCCCTCTTTTCAAAAGTGGGAATGCATACATACAGCCACAAAGCATGAAATGCTCCAACTCGGGAGAGTAGGAGCAAGAAAAATAGTATACATAAGCGTACTTGGATTGATAAAAATACTCATTTTAGATTTTCAATTAAACTCAGAATAATCCCATTTGCTCCCACTTAATCAACATTTAGCTAAAATAAAAAATAAAACAACAAGGACTGAACTATGTTACTAGGTGTAAATATTGACCATATCGCCGTTTTACGAGAAGCTAGAAAAATAAATGACCCAAATCCACTTGATGCACTTTCTATCTGTAAACTTGCAGGTGCAAATCAAATCACTATCCATTTAAGGGAAGATAGACGACATATCCATGATAATGATGCAAAAAACATCATCCATCTTTCACAACTTCCTGTCAATTTAGAATGTAGTATAGGAGAGGAGATGGTGGAAATTGCTTGTGAATTCAAACCTCATCGTGTGACACTTGTCCCTGAAAATAGAGCTGAAGTGACAACTGAGGGGGGACTTGATTTAAAAAATAATTTTGAAATGATTCAAAAAGTTGTCAAAAAGCTTCATGAAAATCAAATAGAAGTTTCCCTTTTTATAGACCCAACTTTTGAGATGATAGAACTTTCAAAAGAACTTGAAGTTGAATGGGTAGAACTCCATACGGGAACATTTGCAAATATCTATGCGATGCTTTATAGCGGACTTGCTAAAACTCACCATAGCATCAAAGAGTTAGAACTAGGTCGAGATGAGCTTTCTCAAAAATTAAGCCATAGTGTTTATGAGATTGCTAATAGTGCTAGGTTAGCTGTGAATTTAGACCTAAAAGTAGCTGCTGGGCATGGGCTTAACTATCAAAATGTAACTCTTGTATCTGAAATACCTGAAATCATAGAACTCAATATTGGGCAAAGTATCGTGGCAAGAAGTGTATTTACAGGATTGGCAAAAGCAATAACGGATATGAAAGAACTTATTCAATGATAGAAAATAAAAAAACTATCGCTATTTCAGTTGGTGATATAAATGGTATTGGAATAGAATTGGCTTTAAAAAATCATCATCTTATAAAAGAGTTATGCAAGCCAATTTATTGCATCAATGAACCCCTTTTAAAACAGGCTAGTGAACTTTTAGAGTTTCCCATTCCAGATGATTTTACAATCTTTTCAACCTATAACGATTTTCCTATCAAGGCTGGAAAAGTATCAAAAAAATCTGGAATTTTTAGTTATCTTTCATTTTTAAATGCCATTAGTTTGGTAAAAAAAGGAAAAGCAAATGGAGTATGCACACTCCCTATAAATAAAGAATCTTGGAAAAAAGCAGGGATACACTATGTAGGGCATACAGATATGCTTCGTGATATTTTTAAAACAGAAGCGATTATGATGCTTGGATGTGAGGAGATGTTTGTCACACTTTTTACTGAACATATTCCACTGAGAGAGGTTGCTAAAAAGATAAAAAAAGAGAAACTCTACCAATTTTTTGATGATTTTTATCAATCTGAAACTCCACAAAAAGTAGCAGTTTTAGGACTGAACCCCCATGCTGGAGATAATGGTGTTTTAGGAGATGAAGAGAAAGAGATAACAAAAGCTATCAATAAAATAAACAAAAAATTGGGAAAAGAGATATTTTGTGGACCGTTTGTCCCAGATACTATTTTTACAAAAGATGCAAGAAAAAACTTTAAATATTTTATAGCTATGTACCACGACCAAGGGCTAGCACCTCTTAAAGCACTTTATTTTGAAGAGGGGATAAATGTTTCACTGAGTCTCCCTATCAAACGAACTTCAGTTGACCACGGTACAGCATTTGACAAAGCTTATAAAAAGGGGAATAACATCTCAAATTTGAGTTATATAAATGCTATAAAGAAGTTGTTATGAAGTCATTTTTATAAAAATTACTCAAAGTTCTAGCTAATGATTGTTAATTAATTGTTAATTTTTATAAAAAAATTGACGACAATCATTTTTTTTTATATCCTAAAGGAATATGCTTAGCTTCCGTATTTAGTAAATAATTATAAGGAGGTTCTAATGCGACTGTTTTTAAAAAAAACAACACTAGTGACTTGTGCACTACTGTTGGGTTCGGAAATTGGTTTTGCTGCAAATACTCTGCAAGATGTAATGAAAGCCAGAAAGCTTTCAGAAAAAGATGTTTTAGCGGCTGCTAAAACTTATCAACCATCAGGTAGAAAAGATGAATTTGTAGTGTTTAGTTCAGGTGGACAATCTGGTCAGGTTCTCGTTTACGGGGTACCTTCCATGAGAATCTATAAATATATTGGTGTATTTACACCAGAACCTTGGCAAGGATATGGATTTGATGAAGAATCCAAAAAAGTGCTCAGACAAGGGAATATTCGAGGTAAAGAGATAAATTGGGGAGACACTCACCATCCTGCATTTACTGAAAAGAATGGTGAATATATGGGTGACTATCTCTTTATCAATGATAAAGCAAATCCAAGGATTGGTGTAATCAATCTTCATGATTTTGAAACTGTTCAAATCGCTACCAATCCAATTCTGAAAAGTGAACATGGTGGTGCATTCGTAACTCCTAATACTGAGTATGTTATTGAATCTAGTCAATATGCTGCTCCTTTGGATAATGGATATCATCCAATAGAAGAATATGCAGAAAGCTATAGAGGTGCTGCTACACTTTGGAAATTTGACTATAAAAAAGGTCGAATAGACGAAAAAGATTCTTTTTCTCTTGAACTTCCTCCCTATATGCAAGATTTAAGTGATGCTGGAAAAGGCGAATCGATGGGTTGGGCTTTTACAAATTCATTTAATAGTGAAATGTATACAGGTGGAATTGAGAAAGGATTGCCACCTTTTGAAGCTGGTATGAGTAGAAATGATAACGACTATATGCATGTATATAATTGGCAAATGTTAGAGAAATTAGCAAAAGACCCAAAAAATACAAAAATCGTCAATAATCATAGGGTTGTAACTATTGCGGCTGCTGTAAAAGCAGGAGCATTATTTTTAATTCCTGAACCAAAATCTCCTCATGGTGTTGATGTTAACCCAGATGGTAGATTTATTCTTGTTGGTGGAAAACTAGACACACATGCTTCTGTGTATGATTTTAGAAAAATCAAAAAAGCAATTGATAGCAAATCATTTATTGCGAAAGACCCTTATGGGATTCCTATCATTGATATGAAAAAAGTATTACATGGTCAACTTGAACTTGGTCTTGGGCCCTTGCATAATACATTTGATGCAAAAGATGGTGTAGTGTATACTTCATTATATGTTGATAGTCAAATTGTAAAATGGGATTATAAAACATTGAAAATTTTAGATAGAATTAATGTACATTACAATATTGGTCACTTGGATTCTATGGAAGGTAAATCAACAAAACCAAAAGGGCATTATGCAATTGCACTTGATAAATTATCTATTGATAGATTTAATCCTGTAGGTCCACTTCACCCACAAAATCATCAACTTATTGATATCAGTGGTCCGAAAATGGAATTGCTGTACGATATGCCAATTCCATTAGGTGAACCACATGATGTTATCTCAATTTCGGCTAGTAAATTAAAACCACAAACCACATATAATATGGGGACAAACAGTAGGACTGGCTTAAAACACGAGGGTATGACACTTGCAGGACAAGAAAAAATTGTTCGAAATGGTAAGGACGTGAAAGTATATGCGACTTTGGTTAGAAGTCATATTACACCTGAACATATTACCGTCAATAAAGGCGATGATGTTACGATTTACTTAACAAATCTAGAACGAGCACAAGATGAAACTCATGGTTTTGGGATTGATGGACTTGATGTTCATGCTTCTATTGAGCCTGGAAAAACTGTTTCTGTTAAGTTTAAAGCAGATTTAGAAGGGGTGTTCCCATACTATTGTACAGAGTTTTGTTCTGCACTTCACTTAGAAATGATGGGTTATTTGATGGTAAAAGACCCAAATAAAAAATATGAACCTGCAAAAAAACTTGCTATGAAATCAATGACGAAAGAACAATTGATGGCAGAATACAAAAAAACTGTTGCTGTTAATAAAGCAACCGATGATGTAATCCAAAGTGTTGTTAAATTCTTAAAAGAAAAACATTTTGAGAAATATCCAAAAGTTGCTGCACTTGTAACTGATGCACTTGATCAATATGGAAAAATTCCAGCTGAAAAGAAAAAATCTGAAGCCGCTTATAAAAAAGGTGATATCGAAGGAGCTATTCTTTGGGAAGGTCAAATTTGGCAATATATGGTTAAGACTGCAGATGTTGGGCTTCGAGCTAAAAATAATTTAGCAAAAGAATTAGCAACAAAAATGTCACCAGCTGCTGCTAAAGGTGAAGAAGCATTTTTAAGAGGTGGTTGTTCTGGTTGTCATGTTGTTGGAAAAGTAAGCTCAGGACCTGATTTAACTGGAGCCTTATCAAGACACGAAAAAGGTGAGAAATGGGTATTTGATTTTATCAAGGAACCAAAAAATAAATTCAACGAAGAGTATGTTAAAGGGATGATTAATTACTTTAACTTAAGAATGCCAAATCAAAATATGAAAGATAATGAGATAAAAGACATTATTGAGTATCTAAAATGGATTGACAAAAACGCTGGATTATTCTAACTGTCCTTATGAAAGTGGTAAAAATACCACTTTCATTTAATGACTAATATCAATTATAAATTTTATATTACAATGTATAATTTCGTATCCTTATCATAAGCATAGGGAAATATATATATAAAGGTAACTTATGAAGAAATCTGTTTTGTACTCTCTTATTGTACTCTTAATATTTAGTGTATCTTTTACACTTCCTATTTTTAGCTTTAGTGGGGTAGTAGAAAAAATTAAAAATGGAGAAGGAGATAAAGTCTCAAACTTTTCAAAAACAATATGGAATCTCTACCAAAATGGGAGATATATAAGCAATACAACTCCAGTAGAAGCTGTCGGTGATTTAAAAAAAATGATAGATGCTGGTGCAGAAGTTGGGGTAGCTTCGATTCCTATCTGGTATGTATCACTTGAAGCTCCTAATTATCCAAAGGAAGCATTTCCAAATGGTATCCCTGTGTATTTTCATTTAGATGGATATAGCGGTGATGTCCATGAAATGAATACAATAAATCATTATATTGGTATGTATCCAATGGAACATGGTGGGGTACTTGAACGAAAAATTATGCCTTATTTCTTACTTTTTATTACTTTATTTGTAATTTGGTTCAACTTTATACAAAATAAAATAGCAATAGTTTTGATGATTCCTACCTTAGTATTGCCAGTAGGGTTTATCATTGATTATTCAGCTTGGTTGTATTGGTTTGGTCACAATATGCAGAATTTCGGTGCTTTTACTATTAAACCTTTTATGCCTACAGTATTTGGTGATGGTAAAGTGGCTCAGTTTACTACACATTCTTACCCTGCAATTGGATTTTTTATTCTTATAGTAATAGCAGTATTTTCTCTTTTAGCAATAATGTCAAAAATGAAAGAATCACAAAAAACAAAATGAAACTTATCCATTTAGCTATTATTCTATTATTTTTATATTCATATGCCTCCTCTGGAGTGTCATATGATCACAAAGATATAAATGCTAGTTCAGAAAAGGTAACAACAAAACCATCAAGAATAAATATTTTACAACAAGTTGTTGATAATGCTCCAAGCGGTGCTGTTATCAAGCTTCCAAGGGGTATTTACAAAGGCAAACTTATTATTAATAAACCGCTCACTCTTGATGGTATTGATAAAAATGCTATTATTGACGGTGGTGGAGATGGTAGTGGTGGCGTGATCGACATACAATCGTCAAATGTTACACTTAAAAATCTCACAATCCGTGGCAGTGGCAATAACTCTGATACTATTGATTCTGCAATATCTGTCAAAGATGCTTTTCTAGTCAATATTGTAGATAATATTATAATAGATTCGTTGTATGGTATTGATTTTGAAAAAGTAAATATGTCAAAAATAGAACGGAACTTCATTACCTCTAAAAAAGGAGTTGAGCTAGGATTACGAGGCGATGCCATTAGACTGTGGTATAGCAATGAAAACTCTATCGTTGAAAATGAAATATTTGAATCAAGAGATACTGTTTTTTGGTACTCAAGTGGGAACAGAATTGAAAATAATACTGGAAGTTATTGCAGATACTCTCTTCATTTTATGTATGCAGGGAAAAACTTAGTTCAAAATAATACATATGATCATAATTCAGTAGGAATATTTTTTATGTACAGTAATGGAACAACAGCTATCAATAATACAATCAAAAATTCTATTGGTTTTGGAGTTGGTATTGGGATGAAAGAATCTTCAAATTTTAAAATAATAAACAATACACTCATATACAATGCGAGAGGTTTTTACATAGATGATTCCCCTTTCCAGCCGGGATCAACAAATATTTATGAAAATAATAATGTTTTATACAATTCAATAGGGATTCAACTTCATGCTATCCGTGAAAAAAGTCTTTTTTACAATAATAATTTTAAAGGTAATATGGAAACTGTTATAAATGATACACCAAATTCTAAAATTTGGCTCAATGAATACAGAGGAAATTATTTTGATGATTATGAAGGGTTCGATAGAAATAACGATGCCATAGGAGATACTCCATATGTCAATAAAGCATTTGCCGATAAACTATGGCTTTATGATGATTCACTTAAATTCTTTTATGGGTCTCCTGTTATGAGTTTGCTTAATTTTCTCGCAAAACTTATTCCATTTTCTGAACCAGACATCTTGCTTCAAGATAATTTCCCACAAATAAAGGCAAAATATAATGAAGTATCTTGATACAAATAACCGTCGTGATTTTATAAAACAAATTGCAGTTGTTAGTACTTTTGTTGCTCTGGGTGGTATTGGTATGGTAATTATGCCTAAATTAAAAGCAAGTGATATTTTTCTAAGACCACCAGGAGCCTTAGATGAAGATGATTTTTTAGCAACTTGTATCAAATGTGGACAATGTGTGCAGGTGTGTCCTTATCATACACTATCGCTTTTGGATATTACAAAAGGACATTCTGTCGGTACCCCTTTTGTAGACGCAAGGATGAGAGGATGTTATTTATGTGATTTATTACCTTGCGTTTTGGCTTGTCCTAGTGGGGCACTAGAACACACAACAAGTGAAGCAAAAGATGTAAAAATGGGAGTTGCATATCTCAAGCATACCAATAATTGTCTTGCATATCGTGGCGAAAATATTACAAAAAATCATTTAGCGCGGATTTTAAACACAACTGCCTCAAACGAGAGAGAACAAAAGATACTTGACGATTATGCAAAATATGAAGACAAACCTTGCACCATTTGTGCCGACATGTGTCCCTTTCCACAAAAAGAACAAGCGATACAAATGGTGCAAAATAGCGAAGGAAGATGGTTGCCACAAATAAATGATCAATGCATAGGATGTGGTGTTTGCGAGGAACTTTGTCCCACAAAAGAGGCTTCGATAGTGATTATTCCTAGAGTTTCTTTTACACAATACTATAAAGGCTAAGGATGAAAAAGATATTATTTTTGGGAGTATTTTTACTTTTTGCTGGTTGCTCTGATAAAAAGAATGAGGATTCAAATGCAACACAAAACATACAAGAAGTAAAGGATATAGCAAGCATAGAGGTCTCAAGCGGTCAAGAATTGACACAAGATAATATTCTAAATCAATTTACAACTTACAATGTTGAAGGTGAACGAATTATTAATCTATCACCTGATGGTGAAGAAACGACAGCTTCAAGACAAATTGGTGCGATAATCTCTGTTAAAAATCAATATGAAAAACTAAGTTTAGATATTCTCAAGAAAAAACTAAGTCATAATTTTATTGTCAAATGTTCTGCTTGTCATGATGACTATGCAAACGGCATAATAGGTCCTTCGTTACTTTCTAAAACGAGCGATGATGTTTTCAAGATAATAACAGCTTACAAAACTGGAACGAAAAAAAATGTTCTTATGAAAGAATTGGTACAAAATATGTCAGACAAAGAGATAAAAGAACTTGCAGAAGAGATTGCAAAATTCAACAAAGAAGTGAGGGAAAAGAAATGAATGCAGGTAAAACAATAGGCGTGGTAGTATCGTTGGCAATATTTGGGGCTATGGGATATATGTTGATGAACGAAAATGAAACTACTAAAACAAATGGATTTGAGGAAAAACAAATAGTGTCTACTAGTGCGGCTTCAAGTACATCAAGCACTTCAAATACAGAAATGCTCAGCGAAGAAGAACAAAAAGTTAAAGATCTTAAAGATGAAAATAGAGAATTTGCCGTAAGTGATTTATACATTCTTAAGTGTTCTCCTTGTCATGGAGATAGTGGTCAAGGAATTATTGGTCCAAAAGTAAGCGGAAAAAGCGAACAAGAGATTGTAAAGAAATTGTATGAATACAAAGAAGGTAAAGTTCAAAATTCTATGATGGCTGGACTATTAACAAATTCAACAGACGATGAACTCAAATTATTAGCAAAAGAAATTTCAAATTTTGGTAAATAGCTATGAATAAATATCAAGAGAGATGTACGATTGGTAATATCCCTTTTTGGGATACATTTTTAGTTACTGATGCGAAAGGTAAAAGCAAACCAAGTATTAGATTTTGGCGCTGGTTGAGTATTCTAGGCTTTCATTTCTTATTTGTTCTTTCGTATCAAATTGATATTCAGATTCTAGAAGGAATTATAAGCGGCTCAAGGTTTTTTGGATTTCATTTAATTGATCCATTTATAACGTTTCAAGTTTTTTTAGCATACCATCAGATACCCATAAATCTTATATTAGGTGCAAGCACTATTATTATTTTTTATCTACTATTTGGAGGAAGGGCTTATTGTTCTTGGATTTGTCCTTATGGCTTAATTAGTGAAATAGGAGAGAAAATAAACCGTACGCTTATCAGTAAAAAAATAATTAAGGAAAGAAAATTCAACCACAAAGTGAAATATCTTTTTTGGATTCTTTTTTCAAGTTTGACATTTATAAGTGGTTATTTAGTGTTTGAAACTTTTAATATTGTAGGCATTCTAAGTCGAGCTATTATTTATGGATGGAGTGCAGCATTATCTTTTGTGGTGATTATATTTTTTATTGAAGTTTTTTATTCACAACGAGCTTGGTGCCGATATGTTTGTCCTATTGGAGTTACCTATAGTGCTATTGGGTGGATAAGTGCTGAAAAAATAGAATGGGATGATAGATGTGACCATTGTGGTGTTTGTTCAAATGTTTGTCTTGTGCCACATGTACTTGAAATAGCTAAAAAAAATGCAGACACAAATAGTAAAAGTCATATCTTTATAGAAAACGGTGATTGCACACTTTGTGGTAGATGTGTTGAAGTATGTCATCATGATTGTCTTAATTTTAAAAATAAAATAGGGGGATTAGTCTAATGATAGAAGTAAAAAATGCTACTAAAAGATTTGGCGACAAGACGATACTTGATAATGTAACCTTAAGCATTAAAAAAGGAGACAATATAATTTTAATGGGACAAAACGGTGCTGGTAAAACTTCATTAATCAGAGCCATTTTAGGAGAATATGTGCTTGATAGCGGAAAGGTGTTGATAGATAATATGGAGGTTTCAAAACATAGAATAGAGACACTTGGTAAAATATCATTTGTCCCACAGCTTCCACCCCCGTTAAAAATTACAGTAAATGAACTCATACAATATGCATCCACTATTGCAACAATAGATAAAAATAAAATCAAAGAGTATGCTCATAGGTTGCAATTTGATTTGCAACAAAATCTTAATAAATCATTTTTCAAACTTTCAGGAGGAATGAAACAAAAACTTCTTATCTCTATAGCACTTGCTAAGCAAAGTGATATTTTTATTTTTGATGAACCAACGGCAAATTTAGATTTACAAGCAAGAGATGTGTTTGCTAAAATGCTTGAAGAAATTGACTCTAAAGTTTTTATTTTTATAAGTCATAGGATTGAAGAGGTTGGACATATCGCAAATCGTGCGATTACTATGGATTTAGCAAAAGTTGTTAGTGATGAAATACTTTAGTTTTTTATTTTTATTTTTATTTTTTGTAGGTTGCGATGGCAAAGTTGACACAAGTGCAAAAGAGATAAATTGGGACAGAGATGTTTGCGAGCGATGCAAAATGTTAGTGAGTGAACGAAACTATGCAGCCCAAACTATAAATCCACATAATGGAAAAGTTTATAAATTTGATGATATAGGATGTGTAATTTTGTGGTTTAAAGAACAAAATATAGCTTGGAAAAATGAAGCTATTATTTATGTAAAAGATATAGATACTGGTGGTTGGATAGATGCAAGAAAAGCTATTTGGAGTGATTTTAATATAACTCCTATGAGCTATGGATTTGCGGCACACAGTGATAAAAATAAGATAAAAATATTGCCAGACAGAAAGGTAATTAATTATTCACAAGTAGAAGAATTTGTACTGAAAGCAGGAAGATGAAAAATTTATTATTAGTAATGAAGCTTGATATATTGGAATCGTTTAAAACGAAATGGTTTTTAGTTTATACTATTGTGTTTGGTGGAATTGTGGCACTTTTTTTAGTTGCTGGAGTAACGGAATCAAAAATTCTTGGCTTCAGTGGACTCAGTAGATTACTACTCTCATTTATTCAAATTTCTATTGTTATTTTGCCAATATTTATTTTGATTACGACCGTTAAAAGTATCGCTGGCGATAGGGACAATTCTGTATTAGAATATTTATTGTCATTTCCAATTTCTCTTAAACAATATTATATGGGGAAGTTTTTTGGAAGACTTTTTGTTGTTATAGTCCCAGTTTTTGGTGCATTAATATTTTCATTATTGTATGCCTTAGTAGTTGGAGCCGTCATTGATTATTATATATTTATATTTTATATAGGATTATTATTTGGATTGAGCGTCAATTTTTTAGGTATTAGTTTTTTTATTTCAAGTATCGTCAGAAATCAAGAAGTAGCCGTTGGTATTGCATTTTTTATATGGCTTTTATTATTGGCATTTATTGATATCATCCTCATAGGACTTATGATGAGAGAGATGATAAGTGATAATATTATTTTTACCATAGCTCTTCTCAATCCTATGCAAGTATTTAGAATTGGAGCTATTGCGTTATTTGATGCTGAATTATCAGTCATAGGACCAGCAGCATATTTTATTTTGGACACCTTTGGTTCAACATTATTTGCTATTTATTCCATAGTTTATCCTATTGTTCTTGGGATAATATTTTTAGTTTACGGTTATTTTATGTTTAGAAAGAAGGATTTGATATGAAAAAGTTTGCTATAAGTTTGTTTGTTGTTGTCAATTTGTTTGCTACTGATGCTATTTTACACAAGAGTGTTTTGGAGTTTACAGAAACCAACACAACATGTCCCGTTAGATTTATAGATGTTAAGAAATATCCATCTTATTCTGCTGTAATTGTTTATAAAGATGGTAAGGAAGAATTCTTTTCGTCACCAAAATATATGCTTAAATATTATTATGGCAATGAAAATATTATTAAAGAAGCATTTGTGGCTGATTTTATAACTACTAAATTTCTTAATGTTAAGAATGGTTATTTTGTGTACGGTAGTAATCTTATGAGCATTGGTGGAGATGATTTAATAGCATTTGATAGTGAAAAAAAAGCTACAATATTTAGTGTAAAACATAAAGGTAAAAGAGTAATGCCGTTTAGCAAAGTTTCAAAAAAACTAGTTGAATACCTAGATATGAAATAATGAGCTAGAAATACTGGTATGTGTCTCTATCTAATTAGTTTAAAACACCCAATTGTTTTCGAACATTTGGGTTAGTGAGGTTCTCACCTCTTAACATTTTTAAGCTCATCTCATCAAATGAAACAAAATCATCACTTTTGTTTTCATAAGCCCCAAAACCGTATCTCATTGGTGTGGTATCGGTTTTGCTATACCATGCTTTTCGTCCATCTATCCATTTTTTTGCATCTTTTGCCCATACCCAAATGGTAGTTTCATCTTTAAATTCTTTTGATTCGAGCCATTTTACCATCCCACCATGGTCATGAAAAAACCAAGTTTTACCATCTTTATCCACAACTTCAGAAGCATAATCAAGCGAATGTATAACCATTCCACAGTCACTATCTTGAAAATGCCCAAGTTTGATTTCAAGAGGTTTTTTATCAAAATTTCCAGTAGTTACTACAATCATATTTTGGGATTTTGACATAGAAATAAATACAATTCCAATGAGCACTAAAAAACCAACAATAAACAGTATTTTCGAAAGGTAAATTCGCATCATAACCAAACTCCGTTTTTAAAATAATATGAAAATAGATAATAAGCTGAAATTATTACTAACAATAGATTAAATATCGTAGAAAGAGTATGCGCTTTTGTGTGATTTTCTGTTTTTGTGAGAAGATTCAAAACAAGAGGCGCCATAGCGAAAAAAGAGGTTAAAAATAATGCTATCCAAAGGGGATATCCTATAAAGTAGTATTCTTTTTGGAGCATACAAAATGGGCAAATATGTGTAGGTAACTCGTAAATATAAATCCCAACAATATGCAAAACAAAGTAATAACCAAAGTATAAAAATAAAACACCAAGAAAAAAGGAGAGTAACTTACTTGTACTTTGATTGGATACAAAAAGTAACCCTGACACTATAAAAAACACCAAACTAAGAGAGATACCATCAAGATTGAAAGGAATTTTTGAGCCAATATCACTTGTACCATAAATGACACTACAACATGCCACAGGGGTTTCGAGCGAGATATTTGAAAAATACAACACTACAAAACAAAATTCAAGAATCAACAATCCAAAAATCAAAAAAAACAACTCGTATTTTCTTTTTGTAAAGAGATAACTACTCTTTAAATCTATAGCATTAGTCAAAATCCAACATACTCCTAAAAATAATACAAAGAGTTTTATAAAAAATATTGGAAATCCAAAATCATTTGCACTTATCACTCCAGCCCCGCACATAGCCCCTGGAACTATATTTGAAAGCTCATTAACCACTGAAGCAAAAAATGGCAAGAGGAGAATTTTCACTAGCAAAATGAAATAAATAATGGTTGTCGTGAAGTAGTTCTTTTTCTCTAAAAGATACTGAGAATTTTGTAAACTTTCAAAATTCCAATGTTTATAAATCCTAATGGACCAAAAAAATGCAATGAATGCCAAAAGTACCAATATCGATTCGACAAATAAAATCGCTATGACATTACTCGAGAGAAGTACTTGATTCAAAGTTTTTCCATTGTAAATGGCGGGGTAATAATTTTCCCGTACTCCATTTTTATAATTTCATCGCTCAAATCACTATTTTCAAAAATATCATCGTGTGTCGCTATAATAATAGTTTTTCCAAGTGCTTTGAGTTTTTTCATAGTTTCTATAAAATATAGGCTATTGTTTTTGTCAAGATTTGCCGTTGGTTCATCTGCGATAATTATCTCAGGATTATTGACTAAAGCTCGTGCGATAGCACATCTTTGCTTTTCACCACCACTTAAATCTTTGGCAAAAGTAGTATCTTTGTCCATAATATTGGCTAATTCTTTTGCGTACTGTACTCTTTTTGATTTTTCCTCAACTGGCAAATTCTTACAAATCATAGGTGCTTCAATATTTTGGATAACCGTAAGTCCATCTATAAGATTGTATGATTGAAAAATAAAACCTATTTGATTTGCTCTCAATTCACTCACCATATCATCAGGAAGTTTTGCATAGTTCATCTCATCTATCAAAACTGCACCACTTGTTGGTTTACTCATCGCCCCTAATATCGATAAAAGTGTGCTTTTTCCACTTCCGCTTGTCCCTTTTATCACGACACATTTACCTTTTTTGATTTTAAAATTGATATTTTCGAGTGCTATAAATTCATTTTTTGACCCTATTGAAAATATTTTTGAAAGATTCTGTATGGAAATCATTTGACACTCTCCGAAGAATCTATTGTTGAAAGCTTCCAAGCAGGAAACAACACACTCGCCATAAATGGCACAACAGTCACTAAAAATAAAACAATCAACTCATTAAAGTTTATAAATGGTTTGAAGTTTGTCTCAAAAGAAGTGGCATAACTTCCAATAAAAATATTTTTCAATAACGGTGCTTGAAAAACAAAAACAAAAATATAAGCAAATAATATACCAACTAAAAATGCACTCAAAGAGATGAGGAGATTTTGAATAATTTTGAGTCTGATAATATCAGATATTTTCCATCCAATAGCTCGCAAAATTCCTATCTCTTTTTTTTCAGAGGCTATCGCTGTGATTGTTTTTTGATACAATAAAATCATAAAAGAAACAATAGCAAAAATAAATAAACTCAAAAAAATACCCCCTTTGTAGTAATGTTCATTGTAAATTTGGGCTATTTTGTCCTCTTTTGTTTGAATTTTAGCATTTCCAAAAGTCGTTTTTAGCTGTTCTACAATATTTGGAATTTCAGCTTCGTTTGGAACTTCGATATAAAAATCGCTATATTCAAATTTTTCTAAGCCTAAAATATCCCGAGCTAAAGAGAGATTACACAAAATGATATTGTTTGAAATTTGCTCAAACTCACTATCATCAAGCAAAATTATTTTTACTTTTCGCATCTCTCCATCGTATGCAAAAAGGGTGATTTCATCTTTATAGTAGTATTTCTCAAACTCTTTTTTTAGAGATTTTCCTATAAATATCACATCTTCATTTGCAAGATTTATTTTCTTATTCGCTAAGATATCGATGTTTGAATTAAAATTTGGAGTCAAAAAATCAACCCCAACGATTTTAAAATATTTGTTTGATTGGTTAAAATAATATTCACCATACACTCGAGGCAAAATATTTTTTATCCCTTTTATGTTCAAAACTTGTTGCATATAAAAATCATCAACACTACTTTGTTTTCCTCCTCTATGATTTTCAACCAATATTTGTGGTTCATATTTGAGTACTTCAAGACTATAATTTTTCAAGCTTGAAGATAGAAACAATACAGATGAAACAATAAAAACAATAATAAAAAATAAAATAAATGTAAAAATGTATTTTGTTTTGTGCATCAATAAAAGTGTATATGCAAAATTGTAAAAGTCTTTATTTATCATCATTTTCCTTGTAAACAAAGTTATTGTTTTCTTTTTGTAAATCATAAACGATTGAAGTTTTTGCAAAAATATGAAGTTTTTCATCATATTTTTGAGATTGATTTATATCGAATATTATCCATAAAACTCCTAAAAATAAGAAACAAAAAATGACAATAAAGAATTTCATCTATCAAGCTTGTGAAGAATATTTGGAGTGATTTCATTTAATTGCAAAATCATTTTGCCAAGATGTGCTTTTTGAAACTCCTTTGCATCGGCACCATTTTTAAACGGAATAAGCTCGTGTCCCATCGGACCGTACACATTGGAACCAACAACAAAAAAAGCTTTTTCAGCTGGAGTATTTTCTAGCGAATAGTAATCACTAACAAACAAAAATTGTATATCATTTTTTGTGTATCTACCATGAAATTTTTCTGGTTCAAAATAAAATTTCATCATATCTTTTACCCCATCGAAATAATAGTTATGTCCATCTTTGAATGTGATTTGTGTCGCCCATTTTGGATATTTAGCTACAAACATTCCACAAACTTGACATTTTGCTTCTTGTGGTACTTCTATTTTTGAGATTACATTTTTTTCTATTTTGAAGGGGTTTTTCAAATATGCTTCAAGAAAAGCAGTATTTTCAGTATTGAGATTTTTGCAGTTTTGTACATTATTTTTGCAATATTTTTCAAATAAAACTTTTCCTTTATTTGCAAATAGCGATTCTCGTTGTTCTATAATTTTGCCATCACTACTCAAATCTTTTTGAGCCACAAACAAAGCAAAATCAAAATCTCGAACCGAACCATCATATCTTTTTGTAAAGGCACGAGCTTTATTTTCATCCAAAAAAGCAACAATAGGGTATTTAGAGCAGGTGGATTTGTATTTTGAATTCAAAACAAAATAAGACTTTTTTGGGTCAAGCACTTGTTTTGTTTCAAAATCAGTGACGAAAATAGTATCCAAAATCTCAGGATTTTTCTCAAATTGATAGGCAACATATGCAAAACACGGATAAGTTTTTTGTTTGTCTACAAAGTTTAGACCAACCTCTAAACTTTGACTATATGCATGCACAAATGGAAAGAAAAGAAAAATTAAATGTTTCAATTATTTTAATAAAGCCCCATATTGTTTTTCAAAATTTCCTAATTTTACATCCCAATAATAGAGAGTAAGGGCTTGAAGTTGACTATCGCTTAAATCCGCTTTACAGGCACCACTTTCTTTGATAGCTTGTTTTGTTTCTCCAACATTATGAGCATGAATAACTAACACCTTTGCTTCATCACAAAACTTACTCATTATTGTTTTTCCAGCCATATAGACACTACCATCTTTTTTTGATTTTAACATTTTGATGTCATTTGTAAAATCTTTTAAAGCAGTGCTATATGTGTCATCAAAATTCATAATTTTCCCACCATAACCTTTAACAAAGTCCTCTGCACCTGCTTTTGTACCAAAGGCATATTGGCTATTTACAGTCATAGTTCCAGCAACTTTACTTCCTACAACATAAAAAGCTTTTTTCGCATCAATCATTTCGAGGCTATCAACATCAGCTACTAAAGTTTGAGTAATTTTGTTTTTTTTGTCTCTTAAAAATCCCATTTCACTCTCGTCAACCAAACAATGTATCGAACAAAATTGTCTATAAGTTCCATCTTTAAATTTTACGGCATGTGAAGTTTTGTAGTATTTTGGAATATGCATTCCGCAGTTTGGACAATATTCTCTTGATTTACCATCTTGCAACACTGTTGCTTTACTACTTTCAACACTTTGGAACATTGCATCAGCACTCCATAACGAGCTCATTGCCATAACCAATACGAGCAGAATTTTTTTCATCTTTTTTCCTTAATTTTTATAATTCTAATTATACAAACAAAGTGTTAAATGATTGTTAATTAAATTAAAAATGTCATCGCCTTTAATAATACTTTCTATATAATTTTTTTATGAACAAAATACTCAAAAATCAAAGTTTTAAAAAAGTAAATCTTTTTGGATTTGCTTTTATTGTCCTCCTTTTACTCATCTTTATAGGCTTAGTTGCTTATAGTAGTTACAGTCAGTATTTAAAAGATATCAAACAATTAGAGGCGGAATACCTCACTTCTCAAAAAAACTTTATCAAACAAGAAACTTTAAGGGCTTGGCGATTTATAGATTATAAATACCAAAAAGAAAAGGGGAAACCCAAAAAAATTTTACAAGCTGAGATAAGTGAAGTTATTGAAAATATGAGAGATGAAGGGGATGGAACGGGGTATATTTTCATCTATACTTTTGATGGAATAAATATCGCCGATCCTATTTTGAAAGAAAATAGTGGGAAAAATCTCCTTGATTTCAAAGACCTCAACGGGAAAAGGGTGATATACGAATTGATAGAAGTTTCAAAAAAACCAGATGGGGGTTATGTAGACTATGTCTGGAACAAACCAACGACAAATAGCCCTTCACCAAAGATTTCTTATGCTATTTCCTATCCAGCTTTAGGGCTGATGCTTGGAAGTGGTGTTTATCTTGATAATTTAAATCAGATGATAGCAAAAGCACAAGAGGAGTATTTGCAAAAGATATTTCAGTATTTTTATATCACTTTTATTGTGATTTTTATCCTTTTTCTTTTTGGCGGATTGCTTTATAGATATTTTATGAATTCGATAGAAAATGATATCTCTCTTATCCAAACTGCATCAAGTGAATTGGAACTTATTGATACCGAGAAAGTAACTTTTAGAGAGTTTGGGGAAGTGGCACATTATATCAATTCGATGAATGAAAGCTTAAAAGACCTCAATAAAAATCTTGAAGAGAAAGTAAAAAAGAGAACGTATGAACTCGAAAAAGCGAAAGAATATGCCCTTGATATAGTGGCAAAACAAGATAAATTTATCAAAGATGCGATTCATGAAATAAATACTCCTTTGGGGATAATCATCATAAATATAGACCTCTTCAATCTTAAATATGGGAAAAATAGATATCTTGGAAAAATTGAAGCAGGAGCAAAGATTATCCATAATATTTACAATGATTTGGAATATATGATTAAAAAAGATAGGATACAGTATCCCAAACAAACCATTTCGCTCACGAACTTTATACGAGAAAGAGTTGAATTTTTTCATGAGATAGCTGTTGGAAATGAGATAAATTTTGAATTGTATATTGAGGACGGTATTGAGATTGTGATAAATGATATCCATCTCCAAAGAGTGGTAGACAACACCATTTCAAATGCAATAAAATACACTCTTGATAAACAAAATATTGTTGCCAAACTCTATCAAAAGGATAATTTTAAAATTTTAGAGATTATCAATAGTGCAAAAGATTTAGAAGATACTTCTAAATTATTTAAAAGATTTTATAGAGAAAATAGCTCTCGTGGTGGATTTGGAATAGGACTCAATATCATAAAAGAGATTTGTGATAAAAATAATATCGAAGTTACTGTGATATCAAATGATGGTTTAGTAACATTTAGGTATTATTTTATATGAAAATTTTATTACTTGAAGATGAATTGATGCTACAAACATCAATAAACGAATATTTAGATGATATGGGATATGTTGTTACTGCCTTTAGTGATGGACTTTTAGCATTACATGAGTTACAAAAAAATGGGTATGATTTATTGCTTTTGGATATCAATGTGCCTACCTTGAATGGTTTGGACATCGTAGAAAAACTAAATATAATAGATAACTACACCCCAACAATCTTTATAAGTGCAAATACAGATATAAATACAATCTCAAAAGCATTTGAAAGTGGCGCAATTGACTATCTTAAAAAGCCATTTCATCTTAAAGAATTAGCGATAAGAATTCAAAAAGAGATAGAAAATATCCAAAACATTAAAAGCAAACATCTCCTCCTGAGTAAAAATTATTCTTTGAGTCTTGATGAAAATATTTTGTATTTTAATAGACAAGTGCAACAACTTACAAATAAAAAGTTTCAAATAGTCAAATATCTAGCAAAAAATATCGGAACTATTATCACAATAGACACCCTCAGAATCTACATTTGGGACAATGAACCAATAGGAGATGCAACAATACGAGCAGAGATGAGTAGGCTCAAAAAAGAACTCAAAGAGGATTTTATCAAAAATATTAAAGGGGTGGGATATACAATAGAGAGGCATATCCCAAGGATTTAGAGTTGAAAATTTATTGAGCTTGAAACCTGAATTATTTTTGATAATTTGAAAGTGGTTCGAGATGCTTACTATAGTATATATCTCGCCAAATCTTCATTTTTTACTATCTCTTCTAATTTTTCTTTTACTAACTCTTCAGTGATAATAATCGTTTCGCCACTTCTCTCGTCTGCATCAAAACTAATATCTTCTAACACTTTTTCAATTACAGTATGAAGTCTTCTAGCACCTATATCTTCAGCTTTCTCGTTTGCATTTACACTAAGTCTTGCAAAAGCTCGTATTGCCTCATCACTAAATTCTAGTCTTACACCCTCAACTTCAAGAAGTGATTGATATTGTTTTAGAAGCGAATTTTTTGTACTTGTAAGTATTTGATACAAGGCTTCTTCATCAAGTGGATTCAGTTCAACACGAAGTGGAAATCTTCCTTGAAGTTCTGGCAATAAATCACTAGGTTTGCTCACATGAAATGCACCAGCTGCTATAAAAAGTATATGATCAGTTTTTACTTGCCCATATTTTGTGTGAACACTGCTACCTTCAACTATTGGAAGCAAATCTCTTTGAACTCCCTCTTTGCTTGGGTCTTGATTTTTGTTGTTATTCCCAGAAGCTATCTTGTCTATCTCATCTAAAAAGATTATTCCACCATTTTCACATCTTCTTATTGCTTCTTCTTTTATGGATTCTTTGTCAAGTAAATCTTCGCCAGCTTCAAGTCTGAGAAGTTTTTTAGCTACCAAAATAGTGACATCTTTTTTGATTTTATTTTTATCCATTTTGCCAAGCATATTACTTAGGCTCTCGCTCACAGCACTCATATCCATAGGAAGATTGCTATCAATTATCTCAATATGTGTTTTCTTAGGAAGTTCAATCGTAATAATTTTTTCATCCATACTTCCATTTAAAACTTTGCTTTCCATTTTATTGTAAGTTTTGATAAATGACTGCTGAGCCTCTTCACTTGCTCCTTTTGGGAGTGGTGGAACTAAGATTTCAACAATTTTTCGTATCACTTCTTTATCAATTTCATCTTGTATTTTCTCTTCATATTCTTTCGTGACAAGGCTTACACTTTCATATGCCAAATCTCGTATCATAGACTCTACATCTCTTCCAACAAACCCAACTTCAGTGTATTTACTAGCTTCAACTTTTACAAAAGGGAGGTTCATCATTTTTGCCATTCTTCTTGCTATTTCAGTTTTCCCTACACCTGTACTTCCTATCATCAGGATATTTTTAGGCATAATATCTTCTTGAATTTCAAGTGGAAGTTGCATCCTTCTGTATCTGCTTCTAAGAGCTAAAGCAATTGTTTTTTTCGCATCATTTTGACCTATAATATAGTCATCAAGATAAGCAACTATCTGTTTCGGTGTCATATTCATAAGTAGTTCCCATCTTTTAAAGTTAATATTTTAATATTTTGATTTGTATAAATACAAAGTTCTCCAGCAACCATCAAAGACTCTTTTACAAGTTCAATAGGTTCAAGGTTTGAGTGTTTTTTTAAAGCTCTCGCAGCTGCTATCGCAAAATTTCCACCACTTCCGATACTAGCCAAACACCCATCTTCAGGCTCGACAACATCACCAGTTCCACTTAAGATAAAAATATGTTTTTCATTCAGTACAAGCATCATCGCTTCTAGTCGTCTTAGCATCTTATCTTTTCGCCAAGCTTTAGAAAAATTCACAACTGCTTTGAGTAAATCCCCTTTTGTATTTTCAAGATGCTCTTCAAACATATCAAAAAGATTAAAAGCATCTGCGGTACTTCCCGCAAATCCAGCCAAAACTTTATCTTTGTATAAAGTTCTTATTTTGGTTGCATTATTTTTTAAAACTGTATTTCCAAATGTAACTTGTCCATCTCCACCAATGACAGCCTTTCCATCTTCACTTTTATATGCAAGTATCGTTGTAGCATCAAACAATTTCGTATCCTTACAGTGCGATTACATCGATAGTTAAACTAGCATTTTGTCCATGGCCTAGTTTACAATCAGCTGTAAAAATACCTATAGTTTTGATAGGATTTTTTAATGAAATATGTTTTTTATCGATATCTAATTTGTATTGTTCAAGCAAAGCATGTGCTATCTCTTTGTTAGTAATACTTCCAAAAAGATGACTATTTTCCCCTACTTTATGTTTAATAGTCAACTTAACAGCTTCTATCATCTCTTTTTGTTTTTTAGCTACTTCAATTTCTGCTTCAAGTTTTGCTTTTATCTCTTTTTGATTCTCTTCCCACTCAGCCATAACAGCTGAAGTTGCATGTTTTGCGAACCCTTTTCCGATTAAAAAGTTTTTCCCATAACCATCACTTACCTCTTTGATTTCCCCCACTTTTCCTAATGTTGCTACATCTTTTATCAGTAATACTTTCATCTTTTATTCCCCTTTTATAATTTTTCCACGATAAGAGATAATCCCTTGTCGATAATTTGAAACTTGCTTCCATCCCATATCTTTCAGAACTTCTTGACAATAAGCACTTCTGCTTCCTGTTAAACAGTAAACAACAGTAGGCTTTTCTTTTTGATCTTCAATTTGCCCTAATTGATTGTAAAATGAAGTTGTTGGGATAAGATAATCAGTCCCAGAAATTCTCCCTTGTTTCCACTCCATCCACTCTCGTACATCAACAAGATTAAAATCAACCATACCAAGTTCTCTTGCCTCAAGAAGTGATTCAATCTCATCACCATCAAGTTGTGAATGTTTTAAAATTGCTTCACATTCCTCTTTTCCTAATCCTCTTGAATGACTATGTGCCACCTCTTCTGCTTTTATCTCAATAGCATTTGCCTTTGCATATTCAGGTGTGCAAAATATTCCACAATGACAATGCCCATCATCTGGTATCTCATGCTCAATAGCAGGTTTACAAGGACAGATTCTATTATCAGCAGCATTTCTTTCCTCTTTTGTTTCCCCTATCACCATAAAACAAGGACAATATCGTTTATTAAAAATAAGCTTATTTCTTGTAAGCCCCATAATAACACCTTCATTAACATCTTGTATAGGATTATAAACCCACCCTTTACTCGCACACACTTTATCTGTAAATATTTTTGTTTTTTCTTGTTCTTCTAAAAATTCTTGTGAATTCATATCAATTTTAATCATCATTTTCAAATCTCCTTCTCTGTATTTTTTGGTATTATTATCGTAAAACAAGCACCATAATAACTTTTTTCATTGAATGCAAACTGAGTGTTTTTTGCATACAAACTTCCTTTAAAGTGTTCTTCAATAATATTTTTTGACATAGTGAGCCCTATTCCAGTTCCACCAATTTCCTCTTTTGTTGTAAAATGAGGATTAAAAATTCTTGGAAGTATATCTTCTGGAATCCCACCTGCATTATCATAAATATCAATTCTTATATTTTCACCCTCATCTATTACATCAATTTTAATAATCTTTTCATCCACTTCACTTAAAAGGATAGCATCTTTTGCATTATTTAAAATATTGATAATAACTTGAGCAAACTCCCTTCCATACCCATAACATTCAACATCAAGATTTGTGAAAGTTTTGTAAATCTTAATCCCTTTTGCTTTCAAAAGAGGCTCAATTATTGACTCAATTTGTTTTATATTATCATTAATTTTAAAGAAAAACTTCACTTTATCCTCTTTTAAAAAGTCTCTAAAATCATCAATAGTTTCAGACAAATACTTTATTCGATTAATGATATTATTTAAAGATTGTTCAAATGTTTCGTCATCCATCATCCCCATCTCTTTTTGAAATTTAAGTCCAGTCGCTTCTGCATTTATAGCATTCAGTGGTTGTTTAAATTGATGAATAATATTTTCAAACATTCCACCCAACATTATTAATTTTTCCTCTTGGGTGTTGTGAAGTTTCTTTTCCATTAGCATATAACCTTTAATTTATTTATGATATTTTGGATAATCCAATCTGGGGTAGATGCACCAGCTGTGACACCGCAGAGCTTTTTATCTACAAACCATTCAGATTTCAAATCATTTTCATCCTCTACAAGATAACTTTTTGTATGTTCTTCACATATTGTAAAAAGTTGTTTTGTGTTTGATGAATTTTTACCACCTATAACAATCATCACATCAACCTCTTTTGAGAGTGTTCTTGCTGCATCTTGATTTTCAAATGTAGCATCGCAAATAGTGTTAAAAACTCTCACTTCTTTATATCGTAAAATAAGATAATTTACAATTTCAAGATACTCTTCTTTTTTTCTTGTTGTTTGTGCAACAGTCGCTATCTTGTCTCTTTTAAATTTAATGCCCTCTAGTTCTTTGGCATTTAAAACGACCGTAATATTGTCATCTTCCCCATAACTCATAACACCTTTTACTTCAGGGTGTTCAATATCTCCAAAAATAACAACACAGTAATTATCTTCTGTCATTTTTTTTACAATTTGTTGCGGGGTTGTTACAAAGGGACAAGTCGCATTTATAATTTGAGCATCTTTTGATTTTAACTCTTTTAAATCGCTTTTTGGTATTCCATGTGTTCTGATAATAACTGTATCATTTTTTTTAACCTCATGAAGTGAGGAATAAAGATTTACATTAAAATTATTTCTAAGTCTATCTATCTCATTTTGATTGTGGATAAGTGGTCCCATTGTTGCTGCATTTTTATGCTCTTCAGCTATCTCAATAGCTCTTTTAACTCCAAAACAAAAACCATATGATGAGGCTAATTTAACTTCCATATTACTTTCCTAAAAGATTTAAAAGTTCTATAAAATTAGGAAAAGAGGTATCAATACATGCCATATCTTCTATGTTCATATCACAAAGAAGCCCAGCTATCGCAAAACTCATAGCGATTCTATGATCACCATTTGAGTTAATCGTTGCTTTTTGCAAACTTTTTCCACCAAAAATTTTATATCCATCTTCATACTCTTCAAATTTCACACCGCAAAGTGCGAGATTATTGACAACTGAACTAATTCGATCACTCTCTTTCACCCGCAATTCTTTTGCATTTTTTACTATACTCTCACCACTTGCAACTGCCATAGCAATACTCAGTGCCGGTAATTCATCGATAAGCCAAGCTATATTTTCAATCACTTTGACACCTCGTAAAGGTGCATATTCAACCACTATATCACCAATTGGTTCATATAAATTTTCTTTTTCGATATAACTAATTTTTGCACCCATTTTCTCTAAAATTTTATAAGCTTCAATTCTTGTGGGATTTAAAGTGAGATTTTTCAAAGTTACCTTACTCTGTGGGATAATAGCTGCCGCAACTGCAAAGAAAAAAGCACTTGAAGGGTCAGCTGGAACTGTAAGATTGAGTGGATTTAATGGTGCTTTTATTGGATTTATCTCTACCCAACCGTCTTCATTTGTTTGTATATTTGCACCCATTCCATTGAGCATTCTTTCGGTGTGGTCACGACTCAATAAATCTTCTTTATAAAAACTTTTTTCATCTCCTTGGATGGCTGCTAAAATAAGAGCTGATTTTACTTGTGCTGAGTCTATTGGGGAGTGATATCGAAACGATTTTAATTTTCCACCTCTAATATGCAAAGGAGCTTTATTGCCATTTTCTCTTCCATCGATTTTTGCACCAATATTTCTAAGTGGTTCAGTGACTCTTTTCATCGGTCTGCTTCTTAAATATTTATCGCCAGTCAATACAAAACTTCCATCAATTCCAGCAAGAAGTCCTGCATACAATCTCATCCCAGTACCAGCATTTCCACAGTCCAAAATATCATCTGGTTCTTTAAGCTCAAGTGGCGGAGTAATTTTGATAGTGTCACCATCATCTTCAATAATAGCTCCAAGTTTACTTGCTATTTTAAGAGAGTCCATAGTGTCTTCACCTCTTAAAAAGTTTTTGATATACGATGGTTTATCACTTAGCAAACTAAACATAGCACATCTATGAGAGATAGATTTGTCACTTGCAATATTTTCTATCACTATCTCAAAAGAATTGTTCAACCTCTCAACATTTAAATTTTTCATCTTTGTTTTACTCCAAAATTATCGTAAAGTTATATTCAATTTATCTTGTAAATTTGTTAGAATAATATTCATAATAGCTACAATATCATCTTCCTCAAGTGTTTTAGTTTTTGATTGCAAAACAAATTTTAGTGTTAAACTTTCATTACTTCCAAGTGTACTATCACTGTAAATATCTGTGATAGTGTGACTTTTTACCTCATCAATTGCCAGGTCATCTATCACTTTTGTTATCTCTTTATAAGGTAAATTTTGTGGTGTTACTACACTTAAATCCCTTCTTGAGCTTTGAAATTTTGAAATCTCAGTTGCTAAAATAAGTTTATGATTTATTTTCTCAAAATCAATTTGAGCAATAAATGTTGCATCACTTATATCAAAATCTCTTGCTACTGTTGGATGAAGTTTACTCACATATCCGATAGTAACTCCATTTTGAATAATATTTGCCATTTGATAAGGATGCAAAAAACTGTTTTCAGTATCATTCTTTTCAACAAGCTCAAATGAACCTATACAATTTGAAAGTTTTGAGGCAAACCCAAATAAATCAATATTTTTAGGTTTTCCACTGTTAGAAAGATTTTCATCTTCACCATTTCCACTCCATACAAATCCTATTTTTTTAGATTCATTTCTATTTTCATCAAATATAGTTCCGATTTCAAAAAGTCCAATAGATTTAAATCCACTTTTTTGATTTTTACTTGCACCTTCGATAAGATTTAAAAGTAAAGTAGTTCTAAAAGTATTTAAATCGGATGTGATAGGATTTAAAATATCAAGTGCTTCATTTACAGTTTTAAAATTGTATTTTTCTAATAATTCTCGTGAGCTAAACACATATGTCGTTGTTTCAAAAAAATTATTTGCAACCGCAAAACTTCTTATTTTATTTTTTTTAGTTAACTCTTCTGATATTAGATTAGTTCTGTTGCACTCATCGATATACAATGGTTTTGGTATGATATTATCAATTCCAACCAATCGCACAATCTCTTCAGCTACATCCGCGATATTGAATATATCGTGTCTTTCATTTGGTATTTTAAAAGTAATAATTTCATTATTATTATTTCTTCCTTCTATAAATCCCAAAGATATCAAAATATTTTCAATTGTTTTTTTATCTATCTCTTGCCCTATAATTTTATTAATAGTGTGAAGATGCACATCAATTGTTTTTTGTTTTAATTCAATTAAGAAATCAAGTTGCCCTTTAAAAATCTTTCCACCAAATTCTGATAAAAAGGATGCAAAATAATGCATACCAAAATCTATGTTCGGATTTGTTCCTCTTGTGCTTTTATAGTACAAGTCACCTGTTTTTTGTTTTGTGTTAAAAACTTTTTGTGCCAACAAACTTGGTTCAACATAAGAAGCTTCCATAACAACTATAGTATCAACCATAGAAATAGTTCCAGCATCTATTCCTACGATACTTAATGGAACATTTCCTATCACTTGTGCAAAACCATTTTCATTGTCATCAATTTTAAGATGTATTTTATCTTCACTATTGAGTGCGATTGATTTTGTATAAATATTTAAAGCTATTCCTGTTGAATGATTGATGTATGCAGAAGCTATTTCAACGTCTGTATTTTTTGTAATACTTAAAAGTGCTACTCTAAATTTATAGAGAAAAGGAAGCAAAAAATGTTCAATATCTGCAACTTTATAAATTAAACTCGTCTTAGTTTTCGTAAGGTATTCAACCTCAAGCACCCTTCCTATAGCCCCTGAATGTTCATTATTTACCAACTCTATCTCTTTTGTTGGAAGAGTAAAATATGCTGATAACTCTTTTACTATTCCCAAAATATTAAGACAATCTCCTCTATTTGGTGTAAGTTCTATCTCAATAATTTCATCATTTAGAAGTTTGTAACTACAGAGTTCAGCACCAAGAACTAGCTCTCCAATTGAATTATCAAGTGGAAGTATCCCATCATTCATTTTGGGCATTCCAATCTCTGTACTACTACAAATCATACCATTTGACTCAGTTCCTCTAAGAACAGATGGTTTAATAACAAAATCTGCCCCTAGTTTTGTTCCAATAGTAGCAACTGGAACATATTGACCAGCGGCTACATTTTTAGCTCCACACACAATTTGAACAGTTTCGTAACCGAGATTTACTTGACAAATACTCAATTTATCTGCATCTGGATGTTTTTCGCAAGCTTCAACAAAACCTACTTTTATCCCTTGTGGAATTACTATTTTTGTAACACTATCTACTTCCAATCCAATCTCATTAAAAGCTTTGCAAATATTTTCCGTTGTGATATTTGAAATATCTATAAATTCTTGTATCCATTCTCTTGTAACTATCATTTAAATTGTCCTAATAATCTTATATCGCTTTCAAAAAGGCTTCTTAAATCCCCTATTTTATGGATAAGCATAGCAAATCTTTCTACTCCGAGTCCAAATGCATATCCACTCACATTTTTATATCCAACAGCTTCAAATACATTAATATCCACTATTCCACAACCTAAAACTTCGAGCCATCCAGTTTGTGAACAAACTCGGCACCCTTTTCCTTTACAAAAAACACAAGAGATATCTACTTCACTTGATGGCTCAGTGAATGGAAAAAATGAAGGACGAAACCGCACTTCAACATCACCAAACATATGTTGTAAAAATTCAACCATCACATATTTCAAATTTGCAAATGATATCTCACCAGCCCCAGCAACTACCAATCCTTCAACTTGATGGAACATTGGAGTATGAGTAATATCAAAATCTTTTCTGAAAACGGCACCAGGTGCTATCATTCGAATTGGTGGTTTTTGTGCCATCATTGTTCTTATTTGAACAGGACTTGTATGAGTTCTTAATACTTTCCCATCTTTTGTATAAAATGTGTCTTGCATATCTCGAGCAGGATGATAAGCAGGAAGATTTAAAGCTTCAAAATTATAAAAATCTTCTTCAACCAAAGGTCCATCTTCAACACTAAAATTAAGATTTTGGAAATAAGTGATGATTCTGTCCATCGTAAATTGTACTGGATGAGCCGCACCAATTTGAGGATTTGCTACAAATTTTGTAACATCGATTTTTTCACTTTTAAGTTGTTTATCAAGTGCATCCACCATAAGAATCGTTTTTTTATTTTCCAACGCTTCTGTTAAACTTGTTTTTGCAATATTAAGATATTTTGCAAACTCTTTTTTCTCTTCATTTGGAACTTCTTTCATTTTTGCAAACTCTAAAGTCAAATATCCTTTTTTCCCAAAAATATCAATTCTTAGATTTTCTAACTCTTCTAGAGATTCTATCTTTTCAATTTTTTCCAACCAATTTGTATTCAAGTACACTCCTAATCATCACTTTGTAAGCTTTAATAATCGGGGATTATACTTTAAAATTAATTATACTTTGGTTATACTCACACCACTTAATTTGAGAATGGAGATAAAAATATGTGTATATTTTGTAAAATAATAAAAGGTGAAATACCAAATAAAACTATCCTAGAAGATGAAAATTTTTTGGCATTTGAAGATATAAATCCTCAAGCAAAAGTTCATATTTTAATAGTACCAAAAATTCATATTGACAGTTTTGATGTAATGGCACCAAAAGTTATGGGGGAAATGACATTGTTTTTACAAAAAGTAGCTTCGGTTGCGGATGTTAGAAATGATGGTTATAGGCTTATTACAAATATTGGAGATAATGGGGGGCAAGAGGTAAAACATATTCACTTTCATCTTGTAGGTGGTGAAAAGTTAGGAGCTATTTTATAAACTTTTTTTTAAAATGAGGCTTTCACCTCATCCTTCAAACTCTCATTTTCAAAAAACAAAAAAGTCTTCAAACTTCTTCTCTTATCATCTTTTCACACTCATCCTTAAAAAGTTAGTGACCAATAATAATATATTTTTATGATTTTGTATTGGAAGATGATTATTTTCTAAACTTCATAGTAAGATCTTTATACTCTTTGAGGGTATTTTCAAGTTGTTGTAAAAACATCTCTGGGGCATATTGGAGCAAGTCTTGGATTTTGTGCATCCTATCTTTTGGAACGGTTGATATTGGTTGTTTTTCGTCACAAAGTCTTGATTTGAGAAGTTCAGCTTCTTCACTTGTGATATCTTTAAGAAGATGATTGAGATATATCTTACGAGTTCGACTACTATCATCAAAAAGCAACTGTTCAGGGATTTGAAGTACTTCTGCTATGTAGGGGATAAGTTCGATTTTTAATCCTATTCTACCATTTAGGTAGGCATACATTGTATTTTCAGATGGAACATCGCCAGTATTTTTTAACTTAACATCTGAATTCAATAACTGTTTTGAAAATTCTTTTTTAGATATCTTTTTGTCTTTTAGATACAGATTGATTCGTTCATATACTTCCATTATAAATACTCATCCTATTTTTTTGTATTTATAATATATTTTGCTACTTCACTTATTGTACACATAAGCAAATATATATTTTACATTAGATACATTTCTGTACATTAAATACAATTTATATCTTTATTTCGAAAGCCATTTTTTATATTATCTAATTTGATAGTAGTTGAAATAGCTTAAAAAACTATAATTTAACAAGAGGATGAAAAAATGGATGAAAGAGAAACGATAGAAGCACTAAGAATTATTCCAAAATGGAAAGAAAAATTTTTAGCAATCTCAGAAACAAAACCGTTGGGTGGTGGAATGGCACCACAATTTGAAGACAAAGTAAAATACAAAGCTTTACCTTTTTGGACAAAATACAGTGCTTGGGGATTAGTTTTTGGAATATTTTTTTATTTCTTTAAAGGAATGTGGAAAAAAGCTTTACTGATTTTAGGATTGACAATAGTCTTATCTATTGTTGCAGAATCAATTCATAGTGCACCACTGATGTTCGCATCTTATGTTATGCCAGTCATCATTACATTAGTGCATGGAAATATTGATTATTATAGAAAAGTTGTTTTAGGTGAAGATTTTTGGTGGTAAGTCAAGATTTTAAAATACAAAATTAAAAAAAGGATAAAAAATGAATTTGATGAAAAAGTTATTGATAGGGCTGTTTGCCTTATTTGTATTTACTGGTTGTAGTGATATTTCTACTGTTAAAACTGCTACTTTGGAATTTGATAAATCTATCTCAGTTGGAGATGCTTTTGAAAAATATAAATATTTTAAAAGTACAAAATGGTCAGATTTGGAAACAGATAATGGGAAAAAAGTGGTTCAGGTTAATTGTGAAATAGATTTTGACAAGCACCCAAGCGGAACAGAATGGAAAGCGAATTTAAATAGTATGTCTGTTGTTGTTCAATTTACAATAAATAAAGATGATACATTTCAAATTAGTTATTACGGATTAGAGACTGTAGCCAAAAATGGAGAAAAAGCAGAGCATAAAACAAATATACTTCAGATGAACACATTTTTAAAAGAATTGTATGCAAATACTCCATTAAGTTAATTGTGAGGAAAATAATATGAAAAAATATTTTATTATTGCTAGTTTATTTGCAAAAATCGGTCTCACTTGAACACCAATTTCAGAAACACTTGAACAGTGTTTACACTTTTACTTGAACACTGATTTCGGAAACACTTGAACACTTTTTCAGTGAGACCGAAAAATCAGTTTTATTTAAGTTAAGGGTATTTTCTAG
>CAMCYD010000013.1 GCA_945883785.1 Helicobacter pylori PMSS1 | reverse complement strand
CAATTTACCCATCCTAAAATTAGGTCGGCATACAAAAGTTTGATAACAAATTTACCCTATCTTTTTACCTACAAAAATGAAAAAGATATTGTGATTCATAACACTACAAATGCTCTTGATGGTGGAGTATTTTCACCTATGAAAAAACTGCTGAAAATACACAATGGATTTACTAAAAACTTGAAGCTTAAAATGGTTGATGATTATCACAATCTATTTATGAGTTAAATGCCTTTATCGGGGTAAAAATAATAAATTTTATTTTGTACAATTTATCAATTCAAGATAAATATTATATCCAGCTACAAGCAAGTCATCACCATAAAAAAGTACCATTTTAGTTTTAAATTTTAAACTTTCCCCATCTTTTTTTGTAAAATTATGGACAGAATCTATTGTTGTTTTTTTATGAATTGCTTCAAGCATCTCTTTTTGGATAGATACACCTGAATTATTTTCTTTTAAAATAGAGATATTTGAACTCATAAGTTCACTTTCGTCGTATCCCAAAAGTTCGCTTAATTTGCTAGACACTTCAAGTATTTCACCACTTTTATTTATTACCATAGTTGGGATATAAGTATCTGCCAACTGTTTGTAATACACTAAATTTTTTTCTAATTGTTTATTTGCTAACAATAAATCATTCAACTCTTTCGTATCGTTTCTTGTTTTTGCGATAAGACTTTTTGCTATATCTTTAATGTTTTTTTCTTTTCTATGCTGAACAACAACTTTTTCAATATCTTGAATAATTCTATTAATAGTGATAGGTTTATTTATAAATTTTTTAATACCAAGATCTAAAGACTCAAGCATATACTCAGTATTTGTATATGCGGTGGTGATAATAAAAGGGACATCAGAAACCTGTTGAACAGCCCGAGCTAAATCAAGACCAGACATTTTTGGCATATTTATATCTGTGATAATAATATCTATCTTGTCTTGATTATTTTTAAAAATCTCCAAAGCTTCTTCACCATCTTCTGCTTCAAAAACTTCTTTGAAGATTTTATTGTAAATTTTAGTTTCTTGTTTTCTCAAATTTCCTTCATCTTCAACATAAAGTATTGTTATTGTTCGT
Organism: Helicobacter pylori PMSS1; assembly: GCA_945883785.1. Lineage (GTDB taxonomy): Bacteria > Campylobacterota > Campylobacteria > Campylobacterales > Arcobacteraceae > CAIJNA01. The sequence goes on along the minus strand of CAMCYD010000013.1, from coordinate 30,290 downwards.
AATTCTGATATATCAAATGTAGCCATTTTATTTTCCTTAATCAAATAAAGTTTTATTTAGTTCTGTACTTGGTGGTGTTAGCCGAAATAATTCGTATGTTTTCACACTTGCTATCCGACCTCTTGCTGTTCGCTCTATGTATCCATTTGCAAGTAAATAAGGTTCAATCGCTTCTTCCAGAGTTCCCTCGTCTTCACTTAAAGCTGCTCCCATAGTGGACAATCCCATTGGTCTTCCTCTGTTTGAAACGAGCAACTCAAGAAGTCTTAAATCCATCTCGTCAAAACCTTTATCGTTTACCCCAAGCTCATCCAAAGCATATTTGCATCTTTCGAGTGTTATCGTATCTTCACCGTTGACCTCAGCAAAATCTCGAACTCGCTTCAAAAGTCGCAAAGCTACCCTTGGAGTTCCTCTGCTTCTTCTAGCTATCTCAAAACTTGCATTGTCTTTCGTTGGTTTGCCCAACTTTTTTGAAGCCATTGTGATAATTTTTGCTAATTCATCATCACTATAAAAAGTCATCCTAAAATGCATTCCAAATCTATCTCGTAAAGGATTGCTTATCATTCCAGCTCGAGTCGTCGCCCCTATAAGTGTAAATTTTGCTAAATCAATCTGCACCGTTTGAGCCGCTGGTCCGCTTCCTATGATAATATCGAGACGATAATCTTCCATAGCAGGATAAAGTATCTCTTCAATAGCGGGGCTTAATCTATGAATTTCATCGATAAATAAAATATCACCTTCACTTAAATTAGTCACAATCGCCGCCAAATCTCCAGCTTTTTCGATAGTTGGAGCAGCGGTCACTTTGATATTTGCACCCATTTGATTTGCTATGATATGACTTAAAGTTGTTTTTCCAAGCCCTGGAGGTCCAAAAAGTAAGATATGATCAAGAACATCACTTCTAATTTTACAAGCTTCAATAAAAACCTGAAGATTTTTTTTAATTTTTTCTTGTCCAATGTATTCATCCCAAATACTAGGTCTCAACACATTTTCAGTGCTAGTATCTTCAAATGAAACTTTTTCAACCTCAACGAGCCTTTCCAATAAACATCCCTTCAAATAATATTTTTCATTTTATCAAGTCAAACCAAAATATCAAATTAGATTAAGCTTTTATCTTAGGAAAGATAATAGTAAATTCCGCCCCTTTAAAAGTTGTATCTTCATATTGGTACACTTCATTTTGAACACTGACCGTTCCCAAGCTGTCTTGTACTATATTTTTACACATATAGAGTCCTAATCCTGTCCCTTCATTATCGCTTTTTGTTGTGAAATAAGGTTCAAAAAGTTTACCAACAATCTCCTCTGGAACCCCACCTGCATTGTCTTTTATTTTTATAATAATTGTGTTGTTGTTTACTTTTGTGCTGATAAAAATAAATCTTCTCACTTCGTCTGCAATATTTTTTGCTAAAACATCTTTTGCATTATTGAGAATATTAAGAATGGCTTGTAAAATTTCACTCTCAAATCCATTGCAAATACCATCACTTTCCAAATCCAACACAATTTGAATATAGTGTTTAGACAAAGAAGCATTTGCTATTGACAACGATTTATTTATCATACTCACAACACTAAAATTTTGTTTATTTCTATCATTTTTAATAAAATTTCTGAAATCATTGATTGTATTTGAGAGATATTCTGATTGTTCCACAATCGTTTCCATAGATTTTTCGATAGTCTTTTCATCCAAAGTTTTAAGAGTATTGTAGACATTCACACTACTTGCGAGCGTACTAATTACACTAAGAGGTTGCCTCCATTGATGAGCGATATTTCCAATCATTTCCCCCAAAGTGGCAAGTCTACTTTGTTTTTCCAAAAGCTTTTCTTTCTCTTGAAGCTTAATAGTATCTGTAATATCTTTCACACAACCAATCATTCTTGACGGATTTCCTTCTTTGTCATATTCAACAATTTCACCTCTATCTTTTACCCATTTGATAGTTCCATCCATACATACCATTCTGTGTTCACTCTTGAAAGACTGTTTCATTTTAATTGCATTTTGAATTTTTTCAAAGATTTTTGGTGCATCTTCAGGATGGATAATAGCTGCAAAAAAATCAAGATGGTGCTCTAATTTTGAATCATCTACAAAAAACATATCACACCATTGTTGATTGTGTTTTACTATATTTGTTTCTAAGTTCCAATCCCAAACACCTTCTCCTATTATTTTCAAAGCAATTTCAAGTGTATTTTCTTTTTCTTCTACTTTTCGTTTATCTCTTTGTAAATCGGTAATATCATTTGCTATCACAAGAATATATTTTTGTCCATCAATGCCTATGTAAGGTTTTTTTATTGATTTGTAAAATCTTGCTTCGTTTGTCAATTTATTCGTTGACTCTTCATATACTGTTTGCATCTCATTTTTATCCATAATCTCACGAATATTTTGGAGATAAAAATCTGTTTGCTCCTTATTTGAATTGAAATCTTCATCCGATTTACCTATCAAATCAGCTAATTCAACCCCATACAAAGAGGCTAAGCTTCTATTTCCAAAAACAAATTTTCCATTATAATCTTTGATGAGTATGATATTCGGTGTTTCTTCAGTAATTGTGTTAATAATTTCAGGTAATGTCGTCATAGTAAAATGCCTTTAAAAAGATATTGATTATTCTACCGAAAAATAACTAAATTAATTTATTCTTAATAATTACAAAAAAGTTACACTTTGCATTTTTTTGAAATCTCAGTCATTCATCAACAAAATTTAGTTATATTATTTTCTATATTTTAAAAAGGTAATACTATTTATGGATTTTAAAGAAGAGATTTTAAAACTAAAAAGTGAACTAGATGTAACCATAGTGGCTCACTTTTATCAAAAAGATGAAGTGTTTGAATTAGCTGATATCATTGGAGATAGTTTGGAATTAGCCAAGAAAGCGATAGCAACTCAAACAGAAAATATTATATTTTGTGGTGTTGGATTTATGGGGGAGAGTGTCAAAGTGCTTGCTCCTCAAAAAAGGGTTTTGATGCCAAAAGTTGCTTGTTGTGCGATGGCTAAGATGATTGATGTTGAGTATTATGAAGCAAATCTAAAAATTTTAAATGAGGCTGGAATCTCAAATGAAGATATTTTACCCATAACTTACATCAATTCAAGTGCTGCTGTTAAAGCGGCCGTTGGGAAAATGGGTGGATATGTTTGTACAAGTGCAAATGCTTTTAAAATTATCCAAAAAGGTTTAGAGAGTGGTAAAAAAATCTTTTTTGTACCTGACCGTTGTTTAGGGCAGAATTTTGCAAAACAAATTGGACTCAAATCTGCTGTTGTAGGAATTGATACGATTGAAGATGTAACAAAAGCTGATATTATTTGTTTTAATGGTTTTTGTTCAGTCCATCAACTTTTTACTCCACAAGATATAGATTTTTTCAGAGAAAAATACCCTGATATCATCGTAGCGGTTCATCCTGAATGTGACCCTGCAGTTGTTGATAAAGCTGATTTTGTGGGAAGCACTTCTCAACTTATCAAATATATCACGGAAGATTTGGATATAAATCAAAAGGTGGTTGTTGGAACAGAATACAATATGGTCAACCGTTTAAGAGAAAAAAATACGTTCGTTTTGAGTAGCACAAAACCAGAATGTCCAACAATGAATGAAACGACAGTGGAAGATTTATACAACACACTTCTTTCTATCAAAAATGGGTCATTTGCAAATGAGATTTTTGTATCTGAGGATACCGTAAAATATGCAAGAATAGCACTAAATAGAATGTTTGAGGTATAAATACAATGGCAATAAATATTAGAAAATTCGTAAAAAATGCGATTTTAGAAGATAACGGAAGGGGCGATTTATTTTTTGATATCGCTCCAAAAGGGAGATTTACAGCAAGAGTTATCGCAAAAGACGATGGAATTTTAGCGGGTGTCAAGTATGCAAAAGTATTAGCAAGAACTGAAAAATTTGACTGTATTTTTCAACTTCAAGATGGAGATAGAGTAAAAAAGGGAGATATTATCGCTGAACTTGAGGGGAAAGCTTCGATACTTTTAAGCAGTGAAAGAACTTTTTTAAATATCTTGCAACATGCAAGTGGAATAGCTACAAATGCAAACATCTACGCAAAACTTCTTGAAGGAAGCAATGTTGTGCTACTTGACACAAGAAAAACAAGACCAGGTTTAAGAGATTTTGAAAAATATGCAAGTCGTGTTGGTGGAGCGATAAACCACAGACTTGGACTTGATGATTGTTTGATGCTCAAAGACACCCACTTAAAAACAATTACAGATTTGAAAGAATTTGTAAAAATTGCTCGAAAAAGAATCTCTTGGGTAACCAAAATAGAGATAGAGTGTGAAACATTTGAACAAGTACAAGAGGCTATGGATGCAGGTGGAGATATCATAATGTGTGATAATATGACCCCTAAGCAAATCAAAAATGTATCAAAATTTAGAGATGAGTATTATCCTCATGTTCTTTTAGAAGCAAGTGGCAATATCACTGCTGAAACTATCACAGGTTATATAGATAGTGGAGTGAATGCCATCAGTAGTGGTTCTATCATCCATCAGGCAACTTGGCTTGATTTTTCGATGAAATTTGACTAGGTGAAAGTTATTTCAATGTCTATCTATAAAGAGGCTTTAGAACTTATTCAAAGTTCCCATTACATACTTATCTTAACTCATATTAATCCAGATGCTGATACCCTCTCTTGTGGATTGGCACTGAGCAATTTTATGTTTGAAAACAAGATAAAACATAAAGTTTTTAACAAAATGGATACACTTCCTCGAAATCTCGATTATCTTAATAGATATACACATATTACAAATAAATTACCAGATTTTTATGATTTGGTTATCTATGTTGATTGTGGAGACCAAAAGAGACCTGCAATAGAGATAACCAAAAATGTAAAAATTATCAATATTGATCATCATTCCTCAAATGATAATTTTGGTGATGTGAATATTGTAGATGACACAAAAGCAAGTAGTGCGGAGGTTTTGTACCAATTTTTCAAACAAAATGATTTAAACATATCAAAACACACAGCAACTTGTCTTTATACAGGTGTGTATGACGACAGCATACAATTTAGCACTCCTAGAGTTGATGGAGAGACTTTTGCTATAGCACATCATCTTTGTCTTTGTGGAGCAAATCCATCGCATATAGCTAATATGCTTATGAGAAGAGAATCGTTAGCAAAAATGAGACTTTTGCCTTTGGTTTTGAATAGTTTAGAACTTCACTTTGAAGGAGTAGTTGGGACTATCTATGTATTACCTGAGTGGCTTACAATGACGGGTGCTGATTATATGGATATAGAAGATGCTGTAAATATGGTACTTTCAATGTCTGTAGTAGATATTGCCATATTGCTTCGTCCCGCAAATGGAAAAACAAGAGTCTCTCTTAGAAGTAAAAATGAGATAGATGTAGGAAAAATTGCTACTCATTTTAATGGTGGTGGACATAAAATGGCAGCTGGTTGCACTATTGAAAATGAAGATGTTTTAATAGCAAAAAATGAAATACTAAACTTTATAAAGGATGAAAATGGAAAGAAATTTTAAAGATGGAAGAGGTGGAAAAGGTGGAAATTTATTAGTTCCAGCTTTAGTTGTTGTACTTATTTTGGTATTTGGATTTGTATCTTTTTTACCTCAATTTGAAAGAGTTGCACCTATTGTTACACTCAAACAAAATAGTTCTTGGAATATGAAAGACCCGCTAGAGATACAGCTCAGCGATAATAGCCGTCTAGTTTCTTACAAAGTAACTTTTATCGATGATCAAGGTGAAAAAATATTGGACGAAAAAGTACTGAGTGAAAAAGTAGCAAAATTAAGCCTCAGAGTAGCTCCTCCAAAATTTGATACACTCTATAAAGGGAAAGCTATCAAAATTAAAATTGAAGCAGTTGATGATAGCAAATGGGTATTTTTAAGTGGAAATACAACTGATACCATTTATGAGATAGCTGTAGACACAAAAGCGCCTGAAACTATTGTTTTAAATAACAGTAGATATATCTCACGAGGAGGAAGTGCTTTAATTGTAGTTAAAGTTGCTGATGAAAATCTTGACAATGCATATATCGCATTTAATGATACTGTTCATTTTAAACTTATACCTTTTTATAAACCAAATCACTATGCAGCCATCATCGCTTGGGATATCAATATCCCTTTTGAAGAATTTAAAGGGGTCAATGTAGTAGCAACAGATAAAGCTGGAAATAAATCAATAGCAAAAGTACCCTTATATATTCAAGATTTTGCGGTTAAAAATTCTAACCTCAATATCCCACAAAGTTTTATAGAAACAGTAAGCACAAATGTTTTAGAAAAAATGAATGAAGATGTACCTGCTGATTTAACGGCAAGATTTGTAAAACAAAATAGAACTTTAAGAGCTGAAAATATAGCTGCTATCAAAAAAGTATGTATGGCAAATCTTCCAAAAGAAAGCTTTAGTGACTTTAATATCAGTGCTTTTTCAAGACTTCAAGGTTCAAGTACCGCTGCTGGTTTTGGGGAAAGAAGACACTATTATCTTAACAACACTATGATTGATGAAGCTTGGCATTTAGGACTTGATTGGGCAAGCGTTGCACATGATAATATCACTATTTCTAATGGTGGAGATGTTATATTTAAAGATTATTTAGGAATTTATGGAAATGCAATTATTGTAAATCACGGACTAGGTATCGCGACTATTTATGCACATACTACAAATCAATTTACAAATGTTGGTGAAAAGGTAGCTACAAATCAGAAAATAGCAACGACAGGTGTAACTGGAGCTGTTTTGGGTGACCATCTCCATTTTGGTATTTTAGTGCAAGGAGTTGAAGTAAATCCAATAGAATGGATGGATCCAAACTGGATAAAAACAAGAATTACTGATATACTTACCTTAAGTAAAGAGATGATAAATCAAAATCCGTGAGAGAATAAAAGATAAAAATACAAGATAAACATATGAAACAGAGTAAGGCTGAAGAATGAAGCAAAGAACAATTAAAAAAAGCGTTGAGATAGTTGGAATCGGTTTGCATAAAGGTGTTCCTATAAAAATGGTACTAGAACCACTCGAAGCTGATATGGGAATAGTTTTTTATAGAAATGATGCTGGGGTTACTATCCCTTTGAATCCAAGCAGTGTAGTTGATACAAAAATGGCAACCGTGATAGGAAAAAATGGCGTTGTGGTTTCTACAATCGAGCATCTTTTATCTGCCATCTATGCTTATGGAATAGACAACCTAAGAATTGTTCTTGATAATGATGAAATCCCTATTCTTGATGGAAGTAGCAGTGGATATTGTATGCTCATTGATGAAGTTGGTATCAAAGAATTAGATGCTCCCAAGAAAGCTTTAAGGGTAAAAAGAGAAGTTTCGGTTGAAGTTGGAAATAAAATAGTAAAACTCAAACCCTCAAATCATATTATTTATGATTTTTCTATCAATTTTGATCATCCCGTGATTGGAGAACAACATTTTAGATTTGATTATAGTATCGAAGATTACAAAGAAAATATTAGCAGGGCTAGAACTTTTGGATTTTTACATGAAGTTCAGTACTTAAGAAGCATAGGATTAGCACTTGGTGGAAGCTTGGAAAATGCTATCGTTTTGGATGACCAAAAGATACTCAATCCTGACGGACTTCGATATGATGATGAGTTTGTAAGGCATAAAATCCTTGATGCTATTGGGGATATGTGCCTTTTGGGATATACGATGATTGGAGAGTATCAAGCGATTGCTGGGAGTCATCATCTGAATCATTTGCTTACCAAAAAACTCCTTGAAGATCCAGCAAATTATGAAATCATAGACCTTGAAGTAGCAACAAAAACAAGTGAAGCCAAAAATCTTCAACTAGCATATGCTACAAATAAAGTAAGATAAGTTACTAATAATGAAAGCTACTTTATTTGTAATTTCCATCGCAAACCCTATTTTAATAGGAATCTATAAAAACGGGATTTTAGAAGAAACAATAGAAAACGACGGGAAAACGAGCGATATATTACCTCATATTGTCAATCAAATCCTAGAGAAGCAAAATATTGACGAAATTATATATGTCAATGGTCCGGGAAGTTATATGTCTATCAAAATAGCTTACATATTTTTAAAAACACTTTCAATTACTTTAGATATTCCATTTTTAGCCATCAGTGGATTTAGTGTCAATGCAAATTCTCCTATCAAAGCTTTGGGACAAAAATACTTTTTTTTGGATAGTGACGGTGAAATCAAAACGAGATTTTTGGATGAAAATGAAAAATTAAATAACTTTATCCTCCCTCAAAAAATTCATTATTCACTTTGTTTTGAAGATACACTTCCTAATTATCAACTCCCAGTTGTTTAATCTTTAAGTTTAAAAGAGCCTAAAAAAGCTACGAGAAGAAGGGTTAAGGTAAAAATATACAAAATAGCATAATTTGTAAAAGATAAAATTATCCCTCCTACAATAGAAAAAAATATTCCAATTGAAACAATATTATTTTGCAAAGCGATATAAATTGGTCTTTTTTCTTCTGGTGCGATATAAAGAATTAAATTTTCAGAAGCTATTCTATTTCCATCAATTGCCGCTCCAACGATAAAAAATATCGTCATATACATAAGCAAACTTCCCCCAACAAATGCTAAAGATACGGCGACAATAAACATCATTATTGTGATATTTGATATTCGTTTGTAAAGTCCAAGTGCGCTTAATTTTCCCCAAACGATATTGCTAAACATTGCCCCAACCATTTGAGCCGTGATAATCCATCCTATCGCAACACCATCTAGTGTGATACTATTTTTTGCATCGATAATGATAAAAGGCAAAGCAAACAAATAGCTATAAGCGAAGAAAAAAGTAAAAATTTGCACTTGAAAAAGCTTATCATTTTTAAGAATAACAAAAGCATTTTGTAAAAAGAGCTTGAAAGAATTTTCTTTTTTGACAACTATTTCTTTTACAGGCTCCTCAACCAACCCAAAAGATAAATACCCAAATCCCATCAAAAATGCACTTATAATAAAAAGTATCCCATAACTGAAAGGTTCTTCAAAATATCCCAAAATATATCCAGCTCCAGCTCCACTCAATATTGCTCCAAAAGCAGAAAAGAATTGCCGAACTGCCATAGTTTTGCCACGAAATTGATGCGTAAAAATCTTTGCTGTTATCTCTTTAAAGTAAATAGTTCCAAACCCAGCAGAAAAAGAAAATATGAAAAGCCCAAATCCTATACAAAAAAGTGTGATTTCTTTATGTTCGTCCCCAAAAACAATGATAGCAACCCCTATAAAAAACCAAGCAATAAATCGTACTAAAAAAACTCGTCGCAAATATTTGAGCATATACGGATAGCTTTGAGCATGAAAAGCAGCGTAGAGTTGAATCAGGACAACCCCGCCTTTTAAAAGTGCTGAATACAACCCGACAAGGATAGCACCTCCCCCAAAATGGGTTACAATAAGTGGTAAGATGGTGTGTGGTTCGGCGATAGTTGTACCGATAGAGAGAAAAAATCCATGGAGGACATTTTTGATGTGATTGAGCTTTTTATCCATTTTTGTTGAGTGTTATGTTATTTTTCTCAAACCCAAACCAACCATACAATTTTCGTATCACTACCATTAAAAAAAGTCCATCAATCATACTTGCTAAAATAAAAGCGAAATACTCATTCTCTGTAATAATCCCATGGGAATACCCAAGCATAGAAATCGCAACCAAAAATGTCAATGGCATAGAGTCACTAAGGGCAAAAAGAATGGTTTGTTTCCATTTAAGATAGTTATAAAATGCGACAAACGAACTCACAAACCGAATTGAAATAATCGCTAATATAATATAAACCGCATTGTAGAGAATATCCGAAGTTATCATATCCAACTTAACGGTTGATCCTGTATAGATAAAAAATATTGGTACAAAAAAGCCAAATCCTATAGAAGATAATTTTTCAAATAACTCCTCTTTATTATGAAAGAAGATTTTTAAAAATAATCCTGCAGTAAATGCACCAAGAACAACATCGATTTTAAGATAAAACATCAAAGCGATAAGGATAAAAAAAAGTGCAAAAGCAAACCTAACATCCCTATCTTGTTTATCAGACTCCGGCATAATCTTTGTTTTAAGTTCTGGATACCACCAAAAAAGGATTTTGAAAAAATTTAAAATCAAAACAATTGCAAAAATTACAACACCAAGGGTTACAATAGAACTAAAAAAATTAAGATTAAATCCAAACTCAAGCCAACCACTAAAAATAGTCAAAGCTAAGATACTTATAACTTCTCCAACCACACCAATAGAAAGGGCAAGATTGAGCCAAGTTTCCTCTTTACCATATTCTTTGATAAGCATCATAAGCATCCCTAAAGAGAATATAGGAAGTGCGACAAGATAAACAACACTCAAATCAAAAGCAAAACAGGTAATTGCTGCTAATGAATACAAAAAGGTAAAATAAAGGGCAACATTAAAAGACAAGTCTTTTCTAATAATTCCCACAAGTTTAAGATTTATCTCTAATCCAGCCAAAAACATAAGATATAAAAAGCCAAATTTTGAAATGATTTTAACCATTTCATCACCATAAATCAAACCAAAATATCCAGCCATCATACCAAGAAATATTTCAACAACAACAACAGGTGCTTTGATAAGATTTGCAATCATAGGTGAAAACATAATGATTGAACTGATTGTGATAATTAAGTAAATTTTTTCCATGAAAAGAGATTTTACTCAAAAGTTCGTTAATTTATCGTATAGCTTATCACTAAACTCAACACTTCGTTTTCACTTAAAATATTTTCAGGTGGAAGAAGTGGAAAGCTTTTTTCTATTGCTTCTTTGACTGAATTATGAAATATTTTATTCCCTTCTATCGACTCTAAAGATACAAGTTGACCTGCTGGAGAGACTATAAATTTTACTTTGATATCACATTCAATTCCTCGTTTGAGAGCATTTGGAGGATAATATTTATGTTTCTTTATCTCTTCTTTTATAAGCTGAAAGTACTGTTTCTTTTTGTTTTGAATTGTTTGTGAATTTATTTCTGTTTCTGTTATTATTGGTATAGTTTTTTGAGTTATTGTTGACTGTGTCGTTTGTTTTACTGGAACTATTTTTTCTTCATTTTCAGTATTTTTTACTATTCTTGCTATCGGCTTCTCTATTGTTTTTTCAACTGTTTTTTCTATTTTTGGCTCAGGTTTCATTTCAGGCTGTAACTCTTTTTTAAGAGGCGTTGGTTCAATCTTTTCTGCAATTTTCTCTATTATTTTAGGTTCCTTTTTGATTATCTTTTCTTTTGGTTGTATTGGTTTTTCTTGTGAGATAGGTTCTTTTTTTGTAGGTTTTGTAGGCTGTATACATTCTATAGTATTATTTTCTCTCAAAAGTGCTATTTTTATGCTGCGTGTTTCGCTGACCTCTACCTGATTTGGAACTTGATTTTTCCCATCAAATCCCAAAATAGATGTAATAACCACCCCATAAACCATCGTAGTTACGATAAATGCTACGAGGTGTCTAGTTTTGTTATTCATTTTTTCCTAAAATTTGTATCTTAAATTTAAATATGTGTATCTTCCGGCTTCCTTTAAAAGCATTACGCCATCAGTTGTTCCAGCTAAAGTTAAATCTTTATAAGTATTTGTTGCTGCATAAGTTTTATCCAAAATATTATCCATTCCCACCGTTACATCTATATTTTTTGTAAATGTATGGTTGTATTTTCCGTTAAATATTGCCCAGCCAGCCAGCTCTTCTTCACCATTTTCACTATCGTAATTCGACCATTTTTTTCTAGCTACCATCTCCAAAGTTGCCTTGTGTTTGCTATCATCATATTGCAAAGCAATATTTGCTTTTAGAGGTGTAATATCTGCCATATCTGTATCTGTTTGACCATTTAAAGCATCTTTTGTTCCTCTTAAATAGTTAAGCCCAAAATCAAGCGAAAGTGTATCAGTAAAAGTTTGATACCCACTTAATTCTAATCCAACTATTTTTGCATCTGTGTTTACATATTTAGAAGTGCTATTTGTTGTAACTCTATAGTAAATATAATCTTTTAAATTACTTTGAAATAGTTTTGTTTTAAGTCCAAAACTTCCAGTATTATAATCAAGTCCAAAGTCAATTTCTGTGTTTGTAGTTTGTTTTACATCTCCAAGAGATTGATTTTGATCACCCATATAAAGTTCTTTTGCATCTGGAACTCTTGAAGATTTTCCAACTCCAGCAAATACTTTTAAGCTATCGTTTGTTTTGTATGTTGCTAGTAAATTTCCGCTAAAAGCACTAAAATCTTTATCCGTATCAGCTGTTGTAGTTGTCCAAGCAGTAGTTGTTTTCATACTCTTTGCAATTTTATTTGCTTTGATATTTGTATTATCGTATCTAGCACCAACTTCAACATTTAAGCTTCCCAAATCAACTCCCATTTTTCCAAAAAGTGCTTTATTTTTTGTGTCAACATCAGGAATTTGTGCTGGGTCATTCATCATGCTAGTTGTGATTGGCAATCCAGTTGAAGTAGTAACTTGAAACTTCTCACCTGTCCAATTTCTATTGCTTGTATCAAGCCCTAAGTCAATCTTATGAAGTCCTGCTTCAAAACTATTTTTTAGTTTTACACCAGACATTTCAGTTTGAACAAATGAATCCATATATGTTGTAGTACCACTTACTCTATATCTTGTGCTCATAAGGTGGTCAACATCTGATTTGTAAGTATCAAGTTTTAGTTCTTTTGAAAAATCACTTAAATTTTTAAGTGTTGTTCCAAAACTAAAAACATTGCTATCATCATAAATAGCATCCATTGTGCTTGATGGATACAAAATATCATCACTTCTATTTGCCATATAACCAAATCTGAGTTCGCTATTATCAGTAGGATTTACAAAGATTTTTGCAGTTGCTGTTTTTTTAGAAAAAGCATCCATTTCTTTGTATTTATCTGCATAATTTGGATTTGATGGTGTAATTTTAGCTTGAAGTTTTAGTTGTTCAGCCATAGTTTTCCCATCACCATCTTCATACTGCTCACCGCTTTCAGTTGAACCACTTACCAAAACTCGAACCGTACTGTTTCCACCACTTACATTTGCAGTTGCTTTTTGGTATCCAAAAGTTCCAGCATTGAGGTTCACTTCACCACTTAATTTTTCTGTAGGTTGTTTCGTTTTTACTTTTACTTTCGCACTCAAAGCTCCAAAACTCTCCACATCATAAGGTCCACCGATGATTTCAACATTTTCTACATTATTTGTAACGATATGAGAAGTTGGTGGGTCCATTCGGTTTGGACAAGCTCCAGCTATACAACATCCATCGATATCAATAGCAATATTGTCTTTTTTTTGCCCTCTTACAATGATGTCATTTGCGATTCCACTTCTTCTGATAAGTGAAACACTTGAACTATTTTTAGCTAATGCCTCTGCTAAGTCAGCTGATTTAAGCTCTTCATTACTGATATTTTCAACTTTTGAAGTGATGCCATTTCCAGTGACATCTACTTTTCCCAAATCTACCTCTGCTCCAATTAAAAATGATGCAGTACATAACGATAATGTTACGATTTTTGTATTCATAATTTTGTTCCTTTTTTCTTTTACTTTTTTGTGTTTTTTTGTGCTTGTTAAGTTTCGTATGATAATTGTAACTTTGATGTGTTAATTGATTGTTAATTTCAAAAGAATCGAAATTAAATAAGTAAAGGGGACATTTTTTAGAGAGTTGAAGAATATCACAAAAATATCTATTAGAGAACTCTCTTTTTGTTATTACTTTGCTCCAATCTTCTGTATATTGGAAAGCGAAAGCAAATGAGCTGTAATAAGTGGTGTTGCATTTTTTTCACAGATAATATCTTTTTTCTTTTTACTTAGATGTTTGAGTTTCTCTTCATTTACTATATAAAAACCATTAATATTATACTTTTGACCATCTAGTGAGCTAATATTTGCTGCTTTTTCTTCCAAAAGTTCCCACTCTTCAAGTTGTTTAATAAATTGTGCAGTTGCAATAGCATCACTATGAAATTGATTTAAAAAACCTAAAACCCTATTTAGAAACTCACTATTGTTTCCATCTTCAAGAAAAAGTTTTCTTATCTCATCTTCTTTTGCTTCACTTTTGAATTGTGCTTCTACACCAAGAGTAAGTTGGTCATTATTTTCATTATTGACAAAAATAAATGGGTATCTTCTGATATAAGCTGGAATATACCTTTGTTTTTCCCACATACCTTTGTCATCTATAAAAAGATTTTCTTTCTCTTTGTACCCAAGCATCACTGTTGCTATCCAAGAGTTGTTTGCATCTTTTGCAAAAAGAATCGGATAATCTTTACAAGCTTCAAAAAACTCAGCGATTGTTATTGGTGCATTTATTTGTTCTTTTGAGTAAGAGAAATCTTTTATTTCTTTGATTGAAAGATTTTTATCAGTTATTTTATTTATTGGCTGTAAGTTTTTGTACATATTTGTTTTTCCTTATTTGGTTTGTGATTGTTGTAGTTGTTGTAGTTGTTGTAGTTGTTGTAGTTGGAGAAGTTTATTGATTTCAAGTTTAAGTGCTTCTTGTCTAGCTAGGTTTACTAGAAGTTGTTTTGCTTCATCAAATGATGCTACCCTTTCTTTTTGGTACTCTTCAACAAGAAGTATTTGCCATCCAATATTTGGGATACTTACTTTGACGGTATCGCCATCTTTTTTATCTTTTAGGAGTTCTTGAATATTTTTATCAAGTTTATTGGCATCTATAAATCCAATAGCACCTTCATTATTTTTTGTACCGAGGTCAATTGATTCACTTTTTGCCAACTCTTTAAATTTTTCAAGTTTTTTAGTTTTATCTTTTGTGTTATTTAGAGTTTTTAGAAGCTTATCAACTGTACTTTCGTCTTTGAGTAAGATGTTTCGTAAGTTATATCTGCTATTTACTTTTGGATTTTCTTTAGTATATATCTTTTTGAGTTCATCATCATTTGGATTGATACTTGCCATAAACTTATTTGCCCAAATATCTACACTTACTATTTTAGTAGCAACTTTTATATCAACATCATCTTTTATCTTATTTTCAATTGCATTGCTTATATTTGTTGCTTGGATATATTCATTTAAAATATCTTGTTTTGATTTGTCAGTTTGAGCATTAAAATCAACTCTATACTTTTGGATAGCATATGATTGAACTTCTCCTAGATTTATTTTTATATCCTCTGCATTTAGAGATGATGCTAGAAGTAGAGTTGAAGTTAGAAAGGAGAGTTTTTTGATATTCATTTTATTTTTCCTTTTTTTGAGCTTTATTGAAGTTATTTTAACACAATTCCAATTTATTTTTTAGAGCCACTTGTGTTTGAATTTGCAAGTGACTCTTAAAACTAGTATTCTTATCTGTGCCTTAAAAAACCCAACCAGCTTGAAATAAAATTCTACTCGTATTTCCTTTGTTTTCAGTAGTGACATCGTGTCCGCCGACTACTTTTGCAAACTGTACTTTGGCGAACATATCTTGATAATTTACATAATACCCGATACCAATATCTTGTAGTGTTTTTTGTTTAAATGTTGTGTCTTTTGAACTGTCGCTCATATTGACACTTCCAATATCGTAGAAAAAACCAAGTTTTTGTGAGATACCTTCAGCTTGTGGCAATTGAGAGAACAATTCTAGATTCATAACATAACCATTTTCGCCACTAAGTTCACCATCTGGATAGACTTTTACCCCATTACTCCCGCCAACACTCATATCTTCACTACCATCTAAGTTTTTATTGTTAAGGGCATATTGTGTTTTTAGCGAAGTGTTAAGTGAAAAGTTCGGGTCAAATACTAAGTTTGCCCCAAGATTTACATTTAGTTTTGAGTAATCTCCTTGTGTGTTTGCACCTGCTTTGTCTGTAGTTTTTGAAGTTGCATCTACAATATCTAGTTTACCAAATGTCAAGCTTCCTTCAGTTGTTATTCTTGCATCAAAGTCAAAAAGTGTCTGATTTTTTGAATGATTAAGCCCAAAAGTAGTAGCTTTTAAATCCCTATCTTTGCTTAGTTGAGTGAAGTTTATAAAATCTTGTGCATCTTTTTTTGTTATAGATGCTGACATATTTAATGTTTCTAGTCTAGTTCTTATTATTGGATATGTTGCACTAACTTCTATGGTTGATGTCGTACCATTATTGGCACCATCTTCCATACCACTTCCAAGTCGAACTAAATCATAGTTAGTTTTTGAATAGCTAACTTCCCCTCTTAGCCCATTTGACATCAAAGGCAAACCATATGCAAATCTGCCATTTTGAAGGTCTGCCCCATTTGAAATAAGCCCAGAAATAGAGAGTTTATCCCCTAGCCTTGCTGGAGAATTTAGATTTAGTCCAGCCATAACTCTATTTTTGCCACTATAAAGACTTCCGTAATTATCAGCTATAACATAGCCATCGTATGCAGCTCTTTTATCAGAAGAAATTTTAAAATCACTTGTTCCGACTTCAACCCCAGGCATAACATCAGCACCAGTTACTTTTACCCCTGGAGTGTCATTTATGATAAGCATAGCTCTTTCAAGGGTATCTGTGCTTACTACATTGTCTCTATTTTTGGCATCATCTAACATCCCTTGGACTATCTCATCTTTTACTAGCGAAATATTTGTGAGTTTAAAATCCCCATAACTTCCCTCAATAACAGCTATTCTTACTTTTCCTTCGTTCGTGTTCAAATCTTGCATCGGAATATAAGCCCGTGCTACAAAGAAACCTTTATCTCTGTAGTATTTTGTGATGATAGATGCGACTTGTGTCAAATCATCAAAACTTAAATCTTTATTTGCATACTCTAAAATCAAAGTAGTGAGTTCATTTGAATTTATATGGGTATTGCCTTCTATGCTAAAGTTTTTAACAAACACCTTTTTGCCACTTTTATCATCTTTCATAACAGGGGCATATTTTGATTTACCGCCTATTTCTACAAGTGGTTCTTTTTTGCTTTGCCCAATTGTCTCCACTTCTTTTGGAACTTGAATAGATTGTAGAGTACTATCAACATTTGGGGTAAAAACCGCTAGTAATGAACTAGCCGTTATAACTGATATTGTGATTAGCTTTTTCATTAGTTTGCTCCTTGTTTTTTTTGATTGTCTGCTTTGATTACATAAAATTCTTGGTCAACACCTACTGGGAGATGAACTCCACCATTTATAAGCTCTATTATTGAATTCTCAGCAAGTGCAACTCTTATCTCTTTTACATCATTTGAAGTTGCTCCACCTTTCTCCCCAGTTGTTGGTGTATTTGCGGAAGTTTGTTGTAATTCACTCAGTGTAATTCTTGCATTCGCTTGACCTTCAGCAGGAGCTGAAACCAAAGACACAGTTTCCCCTTCATGTACACCAAGTTTCACCCCTTTACTTGTAATAGCTGTATTATTTCCTGAGCTCGTTTGTTCTTTTGCTGTAGCTTGGGGAACTATAAAAGTAGCAATAGATGGTTTTTCAGGTGTTACATCTCTTTTTCCATTTATATTTGTTACAACTGGATTATTTGTAGATGGTTGTTTTCCTTCTCCACCTATTTCAATTTTAGGTATTTTGATTGTTATTGTTGGGTCAAGTGCCGAGTTGATGAGTAAAGATGTCTCATCACTGCTCAACACATAATTTTCATCAGTTGTGATAGCTTTTATTTTATATTGTCCTGCTTGTAGTTTTTTAGCTTGTGCATCAGCCGTAACATCTTCACCCTTAGCATTGTAAACTTTTACTGTTGTAGCGACTGTCGTATCAGATGGCTCAAATGTTGGCATATCAATTGGTTGTCCAAAAGTTGAAGCTATTTTTGGTTTTGAAGTGGTTGCTATTATTTGTTTTTTGTTTATATTTGCGGTTGAAGTTGCTGTAATTCCATCAGCTAACTTATAATTTGAAGCAAGTCCGCCTGTTCCATCTAATAAAAGAAAGCCTGTAACTGTTGCAGTTTTACCATTCCCTGCATTTGCATTTCCAAATAAAGCAGTTCCATTTGTTAATATCAATGTTTCACCAGCTACACCAGTATCAACAGTTCCTTGATTTGAGATTGTCGCAAATTTCGTTCCATCATAGACTTTATTATCGACAACTACCCCGTTGATAACGGTAAGCGTTTTAGCAACAATTTCACCAATTCCAGTATATGTTCCATTTGTAGCTATAGAATAGTTATCTTTATCACTTCCACTTAAAGTTGCCCCATTAGCAGTGTATACCAAGCCATTTCCTACATTTTTACTCTCAAAAGTCCCACCATTTGCTAAAACTTTCACATCATCACTTCCAATTTCGCCAATTGTACTCAAAGCTACATTTGCTACATTTGTAGTTCCATCGTATATTTTACTTGCATAACTTGCCATTACTGTTAGCTCTTTTTTTGTTATATCAGCAGTTGTTGTTGCATTAATGACATCAGCCAATTTATAATTTGAAGTAAGTCCTGTTCCATCTAATAATTCAAAACCTGAAGCTGTTATGGTTTTGTTAGTTCCTGCATTTTTATTGTCAAATGAAGCAGTTCCAGCTATTTGGTTCAATGTTAGAGATTCACCAGTAACACCAGTATTAACCGTTCCACGATTAGATATTGTTGCAGTTATTGTGCCATCGTATGTTTTATTAGCTACTGTAAATCCTGAGATTGTTACCTCTTTTTTGGTTACATTTGCAGTTGTTGTTGCATTAGTCACATCAGTCAATTTATAGTTTGAAGCAAGTCCTGTTCCATCTACCAAAGCAAAATTTGAAGCTGTTACTGCTTTGCTAGTTCCTACATTTTTATCTCCAAACGAAGCAGTTCCTAGTGTTTGGTTGAGTGTCAAACTTTCGTTCGCAATACCAGTTACAACAGTTCCACGATTAGATATTGTTGCAGTTGTTGTGCCATCATAGACTTTATCAGCTACTGCAAAACCTGAGATTGTTACCTCTTTTTTTGTTATATCAGCAGTTGTTGTTGCACTAATCCCATTATCCAAAATATAATTTGAAGCAACTCCACCAGACCCACTTACCAAAGTATATCCTGTGGCTGTTGCTGTTTGTGTTCCTGTATTTTTACTTCCAAATAAAGCAGTTCCATTTGTCAATGTCAAAGTTTCGTCCACGATACCAGTATCAATAGTTCCTTGATTGGATATTGTCGCCGTTGTTGTTCCATCGTAAGTTTTATTAGCTACAACCAATCCTGTAATCGCGGTTGCTGTGAGAGTTTTAGGGGTAATAACACCATCAATTCCATCTGATACTGTCCCTATGTAATAATTGTTTTTAGTTGCTCCACTTAAAGTTGTTCCTTTGACAGTGTATGTTAATCCTGTTCCTACATTTTTAGCACTAAAAGTAGCTCCAGTTCCTGTAGCTCCAACATCATCACTTCCAACTTTTCCTGTTATATTTAAAACTGCATTTGATACATTTGTATTTCCGTCGTATGTTTTATTTGCACCACTTGCTGTTACTGTTAGTAGTTTTGGGGTGATTGCTAGAGTTCCAGTATCAAAAGCATTATCTGTAAAGTTATTACCAACTTTAACAAAATTAGTTCCTGTAATATCATAGTTTCCTACATTTGTACCGCTTCCAGAAATAGTAAAAGTAGCAGCTACACCACTACCATCACTGACTGTATAATCATTTCCAGTATTTAATGAAGTTAAAGTCACAATAGCACTTCCAGTCGTACTATAATATTTAGCAGAACTGATACTAAAAGTTGGAGTTGAACCATACACAACTGAACTATTGTCAATTCTTACAAGCAATTCACCAGCAGGTACAACTGTAAATACACCATTACTACCATAACTAATATCATAATTCGTTGCTGTTGCACCACTTGGTGTAATTGTATAGGCACCAGCAACCGAGCTACTTGTAGCATTTGTAGTTATACTTAGACCACTTACAACACTAGCAGTTTCACCATTTACAAATCCACTATATTTAGCACTAAGTGTTGGTATGACATCTGAATACACTGCTGAGTCATTGTTTGCCGTTATTGTTAATGGAGCTTTTGAGATAGTGGCTGTTGCTGTTGGAGATATAGTACTTACAATATAATTTGAAGCAACTCCGCCATTTGCCCCATTTGTCAAAGAATATCCTGTGGCTGTTACTGTTTTATTAGTTCCTGCATCTTTATCATTAAATGAAGCAGTTTTATGGTTTAGGGTTAGAGTTTCAGTTCCTACTGTACCTGTTAAAGTTCCCCAATTTGAGATTGTCGCATTTGTTGTCCCATCGTATATTTTATCAGTTGCAACCAATCCCGCAACTGATACCTCTTTTTTAAATATAGTTGCTGTTGTGCTAATGTTATTTGTTGGAGCCAATTCGTAGTTTGAAGCTTTTGTTGGTCCCCAATCTGCCAAAGAATACCCTGTGGCTGTTATGGTTTTATTAGTTCCTGCATTTTTATCATTAAATGCAATAGTTCCGCTAATGAGCATCAAATTTTCATCAACTACACCTGTCGCTATATATTCCATATTGCTTGAATTTGTCGCAGTTGTTGTTCCATCATATGTTTTATTTGCTACATTAAATGCTGAGGAGATACTTAGTATTTTTTTGGTAACAGTAAACTCACCAATAGAAGATGTATTATCAACAAAAGTATATCCCAAGCTTGAAGCAAGTCCAGAAGTATATGCTACATTATGAACACCAACATTATCATTACCAGAAGCTGTTTTTGTACCATCAACACTAAAAAGAGCCGTTCCACTAATCCCAGAAGTAAGCTTATCATCACCATTTACAAATCCACTAGCATCAGACCCATTATTTATATATCCATATCCATAATTAGAAGTTTGGCTACCACTTGGTTTAACACTTAATACGGGAGCTATAGCATAAAGCATATTAACACCACTTGTAGGCAACACACAACCAGTCGTGAGACATCCTCCAGCATATGTTGTGTTGTATCGTTTGCCATTAACAGTTAAGCCACCAAGTGATGCATTTGTATAGCTTGGTAAGTAGATACTTGTCAAACTAGCCGTAAAAGGTGTAGCACCTCCATTATTTACAAAGTTTCCACCGTTTGCATAAAGTGTGATTGTCCCAGTTCCTGCCTTAATAGATTTTCCACTTGCTATTGTGATAGTAGGTGTTCCGCTATCTTTATTTGCACTTATTGCATTTGTAGCCCCTGCTATTGCTGTAAAATTACCATTATCGGTAACTATATTTGCATTGATATTAATATTTCTTCCAGCTTCTAAGCTAAAAGCTCCACCGTTTCCAGAGGTATTGTTCGCTGTTAAGTTGGCTGTAACTGTAATATCATTGTTTGCTTGAAGTGTAACTGCCGTACCAGCATTAAGCAAAGTCGTAATGGCAGTTGGAGTGATAATTGAATTTGCAGTTGGATTGTTTGCAAATGTGGCAGAAGATATAGGATCGCCTGTTCCAGCACTAATAGTTCCATCTGTGATATAAATAGTACCTCCGATAGCATCGTTAAAATCGCTTATTGCTACTCTATTTCCACTAAGTGGTGTTACATAAGAGCCTATTTGAGCACCAACTTTTGTTCCAATAAAAGAGTTTGTAGCACTAATTGCTCCAACCAATCTAGTTCCGTTTGTAGCTCCGTTTCCAAAAGTAACAGCTCCAGTATCGACTGTACTTCCATTATTCCAATAAGCTGTTTTTACCACATAATTTCCATTGGTAAGTGCTATAATGCCACTAAATCCAACTTGATCATATGTGTTCGAACCAACCAAAGAATTGGAGCTACTCACTACCCCTTTTGTCCCAGTAGCTCCATCTCCCCAAGTAACCGCTCCAGCATTTGTTATACTTCCATTAGTCCAAGAAGTTGAAGTTACCACATAGTTTCCATTGGTAAGTGCTGTAATGCCATTTCTTCCAACATTATTACCTGTATTAGAACCAACCAAAGAATTGGAGCTACTCACTACCCCTTTTGTCCCAGTAGCTCCATCTCCCCAAGTAACCGCTCCAGCATTTTCTGCAAATCCATTATCCCAATCAGCTGACGATACCACATAGTTTCCATTGGTCAGTGCCGTAACACCATAAAGTCCAATTTGATCAAATCCACTAGAACCAACCAAAGAGTTTGAGGCACTTATTACTCCAACTAATCTAGTTCCGCTTGTAGCTCCATCTCCCCAAGTAACCGCTCCAGATTTATTATTCAAACCAGGTGAGCGTACCACATAATTTCCATTGGTCAGTGCCGTAACACCATAAAGTCCAATTTGCTCAGCTACATTAGAACCAACCAAAGAATTGGAGCTACTCACTACCCCTTTTGTCCCAGTAGCTCCATCTCCCCAAGTAACCGCTCCAGCATTTATTGCACTTCCATTATCCCAATTAGATGAATTTACTACATAATTTCCATTGGTAAGTGCAGCAATGCCCTTGTTTCCAACACTATCACTTGACTTAGAGCCAACCAAAGAGTTTGTATCACTTATCACTCCTTTTACCCCAGTAGCTCCATTTCCCCAAGTAACAGCTCCAGTATCAACATTGCTTCCATTATCCCAACTAGCCGAACTTACCACATAATTTCCATTGGTAAGTGCAATAACGCCACCAAATCCAACATTATCATATGCCTTAGAACCAACCAAAGAGTTTGTAGCACTTACTGATCCAACCAATCTAGTTCCGTTTGTAGCTCCATCTCCCCAAGTAACCGCTCCAGCATCTATTGCACTTCCATTATCCCAATTAGATGACCTTGCCACATAATTTCCATTGGTAAGTGCCGTAATGCCATTAAGTCCAACATTATCATATGCCTTAGAACCAACCAAAGAGTTTGAGCTATCTATTGCTCCACTTATTCCAGTAGTCCCATTTCCCCAAGTAACCGCCCCAGCATTAACTATATTCCCATAGAATAAATTGTCCCAATTATCTGATGCTACTACATAATTTCCATTGGCAAGTGCAGCAATGCCCTTGTTTCCAACCAGATCATAATTAACATAACCAACCAAAGAGTTTGAGGCACTAACTATTCCAACCAATCTAGTTCCACCTGTAGCTCCATCTCCCCAAGTAACCGCTCCAGCATCTATTGCACTTCCATTATCCCAATTAGATGACCTTACCACATAATTTCCATTGGTCAGTGCCGTAACACCACTACCTCCAACTTGATCAAATCCAGTAGAACCAACCAAAGAGTTTGAAGCACTAACGACACCACTTACTCCAGTATCTTTATTTCCCCAAGTAACAGCTCCAGCATTTACTGCACTTCCATTATCCCAAATAAGTGAATTTACCACATAATTTCCATTAGTAAGTGCTGTAATACCACCCATTCCAAGATTATCATCCATAGTAGAACCACTAAGAGTTGAGATAAGTGTCCCTGTCCCACTAAAAAGATATACTCTACCCACATTAGTAGCACCGCCATTTATATCACTCCCTATAGCAGTAACAACTAAATTACCATTTGATAACTCAGATACAGTATATCCAAACATGTCCCCAGCAGTTGTATTTGGATTTGGGATAGCCAAATAACTAATTCCAGGTATCAAATCTTTTATCTCAATATTTTTAGGGTCAAGCAAAAGTGATTTAGCATCGACAACCCCACCAAATCCTAAACTTTCTTTACTTGAAACTTCAACCATAGAACCTTTAGCTTTTATATTTCCGCCAAAAAGTGTTTCTTTGTCTGACCAAACAACGATTTTTCCATTTTCTCCACTATTTGTTATATTAGTATTTGTAACTGTTGTTGATGAGGCATTATCGATTGAAGTATCGGCACCTTGCCACCCTCCGCCTATTTTTATATTTCCACCATTTTGCACACCTGAAGCATCAATAGTCGCTCCAGCTAGTGTTACTTTATCAGATGTGGCTTGGATAACTCCACCATCATTTCCCGTTGCACTCATATTTCCTGAAAGATAAAGTTGATTTCCTGATACTATTTTTGAAGCTAAGGAGATAGTTCCACCTTTTGCACTTTGTGAGTTGGCACTCAAGTTTGCTACACTACTTTGGAGTATCTCATTTGAATTTTGAGTAATAATCCCACCATTTCCCGTTGTCCCATCTGCTTTTGAAGTTCCTGCATCTATGATGAGATTTGCGGTACTTTGGATATTTCCGCCTTTAGCTCCTGTTGCATTTAAAGTACCGTTATTGACAACGATATTTCCAGAAAGGTTTATTGCTCCTGTAATGTCATCTATACTTTTTGCTTCGATAACTCCTGTATTATTTACCACACCTTTTAATATCTCATCTACTGCATTTGTTGTAAGATAAATTTTTCCACCATCTGCTTGGATGATGTTTTTGTTTTCTACTAAAGCATCGAGTACACTTTTATTTACTGTTAGTGATACTATGGAGTTTCCACCCAGATTTATAGTAGCTTCGTTTGCACCTACAAGATGAACTGTCCCTTTGTAAGCTTTGAGTGTTCCGTCATTTGAAACTGTATTTGCCAACATCGCCACATATCCACTATCACTTGTTTCTATAGTTCCCATATTGATAACACTTGCCGTGCTTTCCCCTGTAAATTTATAATTTCCAGAGTTAAAATCAGTATCCGAGATATTTTTGGTAGTTGCTAATATCCCTGCTGTATTTACTTTGGCAGTTTTATTAAAAAGTATGCCGTTTGAGTTGAGTATCCAAACCTGACCGTTAGCATTTAAAGCCCCATCTATAACACTTCTTTCATTTCCGATGACTCTATTTAAAGTAACAGAATTTACATTTGGTTGACTAAAGTTTACAGTTTCATTTCCTGCTACGGAGAAGTTTTGCCAGTTAATCGTGGCTTTGTTTGTACTTTGGGTTATATTGGTGGTTGTGCCATTTTGGGCTATCGTTGCAGTTCCACTTGTAACTACTCCGTCCGTTGGTGAAGCAAAACTAATAGTTACACTTGCTAGTAACGCTGACACCACTAAAGATATTTTTCCACCTTTTAAAATACGAAACCTTGAACTAAAATCATGATTAAATCTGTGCATTTGTTTTCCTTTTGATAATTATTTTTGGTATCTTACTTTGTTAAAGTCATCGCGAGGTCATAAGTGGAAAAGATTTTGAAATATGACTTTATTGAGACTTTGGTGTTGATTAGTTATTAAACAAATGCCTATAAAATATTTAAGTTATATCGTACTACAATACGGAATACTTATATATATTTAGGAATTAACTATGAAGAATGTCATTATTTCTCAAAATAAACATTGGGAAAAACCGTATGAGAATTTACACAAAAGGGAGATTTTTAGTTCACTTTTGCTTAACCTTTCAACAAAACATATTCAAGTGCTTCAAGGGATAAGACGAAGCGGAAAATCTACTCTTTTCAAACTCCTCATCAATCACCTAAGTGACACTATCAACCCACAAGAGATTTTGTATCTCAATCTTGATGACCCCTTTTTTGTAGCACTTTCAAACGATGCCACAAATTTTTATACTATCATCCAAGAAGCAAAAAAGCTTACTCAAAAACCTATAAAATACCTATTTTTGGATGAAGTACAAGAGATATTTGGCTGGGAAAGGTTTGTAAAAAGTGTCTATGATAGTGAAGAATTTACCAAAATATTTATCACAGGTTCAAACTCATCACTTCTAAATGGTGATTTGGCAACACTTCTTAGTGGTAGGTATCTAACTTCCAGAGTTTATCCACTCAGTTTCAAAGAAATGCTTGAGATAAATGGGATAGATTCTTATATGGTACTCATCAAAGAACTTCCAAAAGCACTTAAAATCATCGATGAAATGATGCAATTTGGTTCTTTTATGGAAGTTTACGAAATACAAACCAAACTCAAAAGAGAACTTCTAAAAACCTACTATGATGCGATTATCTTGAAAGATTGTGTTGCAAACAATCAAATAAGGGATATTAAAAGCTTCAAAGAACTCGCATTTTATAGTCTTACAAATCTTACCTCTTTGTATTCTTACTCATCTTTGGCAAAAGCTATCAACATAAACGATAAATCAGCAAAAGAGTATGTGGGATATTTGGAAAATAGCTACATTTTTAGTGAAGTTAAACTTTATTCTTATTCGCTCAAAGAACAACAAAATAATAAAAAGAAACTCTATTTAAGCGATAATGGATTTTTAGAACTCAGCTTTAGTTTCTCTTCAAACCTTGGAAAACTTTTGGAAAATCTTGTATTTTGTGAGCTTCAAAAAAGAGATTTTGAAATATATTACTATCAAGATACTAATGAATGTGATTTTATAGCTACTAAAAATAACAAAAAAATCGCCATTCAAGTATGCTACGAACTAAATGATCAAAATCAAAAAAGGGAACTAAATGGGCTACTAAAACTCCCTTTTGAAGTCGATGAAAAAACTATCATCACTTATAACCAAAACAAAACTACTGATAATATTCAAGTTGTAAGCTTTTTTGAATATTTCTGGAATATTTAAAATATGACTTTGTTGAGACTTTGGTGTTGTATAATGTTTGTTACAAACTAGTTACAAGTGAGGAAAATATGACAAAACAACTAAATGTGCTTTATGTTGAAGATGATGAAATTATCAGAAAAAATACAGCCAATACTCTTGGTTTGTTTTTTAATAAAGTATATCAAGCTTCAAATGGTACAGAAGCTATAAATATTTTTGCTCAAAAGAGAATCGATATTCTTATAACTGACTATGTTATGCCAATTATGAATGGCTATGACTTGGCTCAAAATATAAGACAAAACAATCCTAGTTTACCTATTATCTTTACAAGTAATCATACCGACAAAGAGAAACTACTCAAATGTATGCCACTCAAACTCATAGCTTATTTAGAAAAACCTATAGATTTCAATACCCTTTCAAATGCGATAAATTTATCAGTCAAAGAGCTTGTGGATTGTGGGGCTTTGATTACAAATATAGCTGATGGAGTTAGGTATTGTACTTTTACAAAAACTTTATTGACGGATGAAAAGACCATTCCTCTGACAAAAAATGAAAATGATTTAATCGAACTTTTTATAAAACAAAGAGGCAAAGTTGTTACAAAAGAGCTTATCTGTTCTTTTCTCTATAACGAAAATGATATTATTGAGGATAATGCTGTAAAAAATGCGATTTACAGATTAAGAAAAAAGTTGCCAAATAATACAATTCATAATATAAAAAATATAGGTTATTTGTTTAAATGAAAAATATATTTTGTGTAGCTTTTTATTTAAACTTATTCTATGTCAGTGTATTTGCTTCGATTCCTATATCTATAGATGAAAATATATCAACTAGAATTGTGTTTGGCTCTATTTATGAAGATAAAAGTGCAAAATTAACTGTTGATGAAGTGTTGACAAAAAATCTTTTTATCCCAAATATGTCAACTTCAGCAAAAGGTACAAAAAGTGCCATTTGGACAAAAAGTGAATTTGAAAATAAAACCACTCAAGATATTGAAGTTGTTTTTAAAAATGAAAGACCAGGGATAGATTTTCTTGATATATTTGTCTATGAAGATGATGTTTTGGTACAAAAATATCTTTTGGGAGATATGAGGGAGCAATCTTTGCGAGATATTGTTTATAGATATAGTGCATTTCCCATCACTCTAAAAAGTGGCAAAAGATATACAGTAGCAACCAAACTGGTATCAGTTGGTGCTTTTTACACTGCTTGGAATGTGATGAGTAAAAAATATTTTACCTACAGAGATACTATGGATTCGATGCTGTGGGGACTTTTTGGCGGAATTATTGCGGCTCTTGTTATTTATATTTTATTTATGTTTATCTCTTTTAGAGAAGTTGCATTTATTATGTATATTATCTATGCGATAGCTTCTTTATGGTTTCAATATGCTCTAAGTGGTGTGCTTTATGGGCTTGATATTGGGATAAACTTGGAATTTATCACATATAGCACTTGGATAGTACCAAATTTAGGTTTGGGTGCATTGGCACTTTTTCCACTATTTTTCTTTAAATTGTATAAAAACCACAAAAAAATAAGTGCAGTATTGATACTTTTTGCTGTTGTATCTTTTGGAATATCTATTATGTTTTCTTTTGCTTTTTGGGATATTTCTGTTCTTCGACATTCTATTTACACGGTACCGTTTTCGCTGTTGCTTTTGATTTTTCTGTTCGGGCTTGGGCTTTATGCTTATAAAAATCACTTTGCTGGTTCTGGGTACTATCTTTTGGGTCAAGGTGGATATTTGATATTTTTGGTTTATAATACATGGGTAATGATGGGATATATACAAACAAGTGCCTATTCTTATCTTGCAATTCCTGTTGGTATTTACTTTGATATTATATTTTTATCCTTAGCTCTAAGCCAAAAAATAAAATTTATACAACTTCAAAACGAAATAAATTCTAAGTTACTTATGGAACAAGCAAAATTCAGTTCAATTGGTCAAGCAATAGGAAATGTAGCACACCAATGGAAAACCCCAATATCCCATCTTTCTACACAAATAATGTTTTTAGAGGGAATTTTAACAGTACAAAAAGACCAATTACAAAATAAATTTAAAGAAGTTTTGCCACAAATCAAAGATAGTATCGAATATATGAAAGATAGTGTCAATGAGTTTTATGATTTTTATTCAGGAGGAAATGAAAAGGTTGAATTTTCTTTTGCAAATGAAATAGCTATTGCATTAAAAATATTGCACTCACAAATTATTCTTCAAAATATAACCATTTTTGTGAGAGTTGATAAACATTTGGTGTGTAATAGCTACAAAAATTCGTTTTTAAATATTGTTATGATTTTGGTTGAAAATGCTATTCATGAGCTAACTTCAAAAAATATCAAAGATGGTGAAATCAAAATAACTGTAGATAAAATAGAAAACAAAATAATTCTAATTGTTTGTGATAATGGTGGCGGAATCTCTGTAAAACCCATAGAAAAAATATTTGAACCCCATTGTAGTACCAAAAATCTACAAGGATGCGGACTAGGACTTAGTATCGCTAAAATGATTGTTGAAGAAAAATTCAGTGGAAAATTAGTGGCTACAAACCTAAAAACTGGAGTAGAATTTAAAGCTATCTTGACACTTGACATTTGTTAATGATGCGAATTTGCCTCTGCTTAAAAATTAAAATTATGGAGTTATTTTGAAAAAATTATTTGCATTGAGTTGTATTTCTAGTGTTTTGTTGTTTGGTGCTGTTAATGATGTTGTACCCTCTGATTATGAAGCACCACTTGTTGATTCAACTGTGATGAGTGTCAACTATTTATCAAAAGAACTTAAAATAAAAAGTTTGCCAAATGATTATGTGAAACAAAACACTTATGTCCTAAGATATACTCGTGGAATTGATGTTAATGGAAAAACATTGGGATTATCATTTGCTTTGCCATACACAAACTTAACTAGCAACGGTGTTGCCTTGCCTAGTATTTTAGGAAAAGAATCAGAAGGTCTGAGTGATATTATCCTATCCGCAACTTATTGGCTAACAAACGATAGAAAAAATAAGAATTTTCTTGCCCTAACTACGACACTTGCTATTCCAAGTGGAAAATATGACCAAACCCAACTTTTAAATACTGGAGAAAATAGGTACAAATCAACATTTCATATTGGGTATATTTCAAAACTAAGCAATGATTTTATTATTGAACTTTCCCCTGAAATCGCATTTTATGGTGATGCGAATACAAAAAATGGAAAGATGACACAAAAGCCAAGTTATGCCCTTAGTTCCAATCTAAGATACAAACCAAATACCAAATACGAACTTTTTGGCGGATTTCAACATAATTATCAAAGCGAAACAACTGTAAATAATATTGATAAAAATGACAACTGTTTTTACCAAAAATACAGTTTTGGCGGAGCCTATTACACAGACAAATTTCATCAAATTATGGTGAAATTCGCAACTGAAAGAGATAAAGAGTTTGGATTTAGAGCTGATAATGAAGTGCTTTTGAGATATAGATGGTGGTTTAAATAACCAAAAGGTGTCACCTGTACAATAAAGAGACCACTGCACAATAAAAATAATTGTAACCCCCAAGTAAACCCCCATCTATCTTTTTTAAAGATTTTTAGCTAGCTTTATATTCCAAGGTAGTAAATCTTCAATATCTTTTCCTTCATGCTGATAAATTGGAAGTAGAGTAAGTATATGAGACAAATAAAGATATGGTTCCA
>CAMCYD010000012.1 GCA_945883785.1 Helicobacter pylori PMSS1 | reverse complement strand
TGATAAAAATTCATTTTTATTTGGAGCATCTCTAAGTGCTGAAGTCGCGACACACAGTATTTTTCTTGATTTAAGATTTTTCGATATATTTAAAAAAGATTCCATCGCATTAAAAGCTCGTATCATCGGAATCTCTTGAAGAAATCCATTATTTTGGTAAGAATTTTCTGAAATTTTTACTTTTGATTTTGTTTCATTGATAAGATGGAAAGCGAAACGACTTGTTTTTTTAAACACTACCATTCGCATTGAGTTTGAACCAATGTCGATGATAGTTGTTATTTTTGCCATCTAGTTAGTTGTCTTCCTCTTGAAGTTGTTGAAATTTAAATTTAAGTTCTTGCATTGTTTCTTGATTGTCAGGGTCTACAACAATACAATCAACAGGACACACTTCAACACAAGCAGGTTCTTCGTAATGACCTACACACTCAGTACATCTATCACTGTCTATGATATAAACTGGATCTCCCTCTTCAATAGCATCGTTTGGGCATTCTTCTCTACAAGCATCGCATGCAATACATTCATCAGTTATCATTAATGACATTTTTATTTCCTATGTTAAAATTAAAGTTTTGGAGTTATAACCTAATAATCTTTAATAATTTCTTTAACATTTTCAAAAATAATGGTATTCTTGGAGACTAATAAGAAATCTTTATTTTGAAATATATATAAATCTTTACAAATGAATAATCCAGCATCAACATCAAAATCTCTTATCTTCCCAGCAAGGAGAAAAAAACTAAAATTAACAGCATTTGCCAAAGATAAAGCACTAGCTCCTGGGCTTCTAAATTTAAGTTGAAAAGTATGTAATCTTTCTACTATATCTGGTCTTGTGTAAGCTCTTTCAAAAATTCCAAAATTACTATGCAAAAAATCATTGCGCAAAAAATTTGTAGTATTTGGTGTGCGGAATATGTATTTGTCATTTATAAGATTGTAAACAATGCCGATAGTGGGAATAGTGTTTATCCTTAGCGAAACAGAAGTTCCATAATATGGAAAATTTGATAAAAAATTATCGCTCCCATCAAGTGGGTCCAATAGAATAAGAGCATTTTTAAATAACGATTTATTAGATTTTATAAGCCCACTTTCTTCGCTGAAAATATCACTAAATGTACCTAAAAAAGAAACAAAAATATTTTCAGCGATAATATCAATTTGTTTTGTATTATCCCCACCTTCACCTGTTGAGTGGTTGTCTTTGTAATCTTCTTCGGATAGATGACAAGTGATATATTTTTTGATTTTTTGATTTGCTTGAATTGTTTTTTTGATAAATAATTGATAGAGTATTTCCATGAGGCTAGTTTATCAAAATTAAAGTACTAATGTACTAAAATCGAAATCTTTAAAATAAAAAGGATTCGTATGGCTTTTAATAATGAATTAATAATACTTCAACAATATAAAGATTTAATTGATGATAATATCATCGTGTCAAAAGCGGATTTAAATGGAAAAATAATATTTGCAAACCAAAGATTTGCAGACATTTCTGGCTATACAATTGATGAATTAATGGGGAAACCTCATTCTATCTCGAGACATGAGGATGTTGACCCATCGGTATTTGAAAGTATGTGGGATACTATAAAAAATAAAAAAAAGACTTGGGTTGGTCAGATAAAAAATAAAAGAAAAGACAATAGAGCATATTATGTTGACGCAATTATTAGCCCTATTTTAAATCAATATGGTGAAATAGTCGAATATATTGCATTACGGTACGATGTAAGCAATATGATTAATGCTAAAAAACTTTTATCAGATGAGCTAAAAAAAATCAAAAATCCACTTCTTGTGATGCTTCAAATTGAAGGATATGAAACTCTTGAAAGTTTTTATGGCAAAGATATTACAGCTATAATCGAAAATAAATTTGCAGATCATTTGCTAGAATATTGTCCAGTTGGGTGTGTATTTCCAAAAGTATTTCAGCTTGAAAATGGTATTTTTGCAATGGTTAAGGATTTGGAAGATAGTGTAGTTTTGAGCGAATCAAATGTTATGCAACTTAAAAAATTTCAACAAAATATAAAAGATGGTGTTTTAAAATTTGGAACATACGAGTATGATTTAAATGTAATTTTAAGTTATGGAAATAGAAAAGAATATATATATGAAGATGTTTTGATAGGATTAAAAAAAGCTACACAATTTAAGAAAGAGTTTATGTATGCAGATAGTTTTACTCTTCAAGAGAAGGAAAAAGCAAAAGGGAATTTGCATACCGTTAATATAATTAAAAAAGCTATTGAAAGTGATAATATAAAATCTTATTTTCAACCAATTATCAATGCAAAAAATGGGAAAATAGAAAAGTACGAATCTCTAGTGAGACTCAAAAAAGAAAATGGTCAGGTTCTTTCGCCATTCTTTTTTCTGGAAACGGCTAAGAATGGGAAATATTATCATCAGATAACAGAAGCTATCGTAGAAAATTCGATAAGAATGTTAAGAATAACAGATAAAGAGATATCGATTAATTTATCAACACTTGATATAGAAGATGTTGACCTTAGAAATAAGCTTATTACTATGATTACAATGAATTCTGATATCGCTTCAAGACTTGTTTTAGAGCTCCTCGAGGATGAAGAGGTAAATGATTTTAATGTTGTGATAGATTTTATTTCACTTGTAAAACTTTTTGGAGTAAAAATTGCAATTGATGATTTTGGTGCAGGACACTCAAATTTTGAGAGACTACTTAGCTTTCAGCCTGATATTCTAAAGATTGATGGAAGTCTTATAAAAAATATCCATCAAAATAAATATAGTAGGGATATTGTAGAAACAATTAAAATATTTGCAGACAAACAAAATATTAAAACAGTAGCTGAGTTTGTTTCTTGTAAAGAAGTACATGATGTTGTTGTAAGTATTGGTATTGATTACCTTCAGGGATATTACTTGGGAGAGCCAAATGACTTCTTGGCGATAGAAGCTTTAAATATTTAATAGAGGAGTCGCTTGCGAATTCAACCAAATGATTATAAACAGTTTCAATCATCATCTTTTCACTTTAAAAATAATACCATTTAAAATAATAAATACATACTAAAATAGAGCTAGTGCTTCATAACTCTTTCTAGGGATTAATAGTTGGAGACACTTAGTAAAAGGGAGTTTGTAAAATGAGTAAAAACTGAGAAAACATTAAATGAGATTTCTACTGCAATAAAAAAGGTCAAGGATTTCCCCTTGACCTTTTAGTAAAATAAAACTTTATCTTAACAAGAATAAGTTGTTTTAAATTCAAATGGTGTAGGTCTAGCTTCGTATGGCCAAACTTGAGTTTCAAATTTGTAATGTTGATAAACATTTATAAATTCAGGTGTAAATACTGGTTGTAAATACTCATTATCTCTGATTAAACCTTCTAATGCACCTCTTAAAGTATGAGGCATTTGAGGAATACCTTTTTCTCTAATTTCATCAAGTGTTAATTCATATAAATCTTCATCCATAGGTCCAATAGGTTCTGTTTTATTTTTTATACCATCAAGTCCAGCCATCATCATAGCTGCAAATGCTAAGTATGGGCAACATGTACTGTCTGGAAATCTCATCTCAATTCTAGTAGCTTTTTCACCTGCACCATAAGGAATTCTACAAGATGCACTTCTATTTTGAGAAGAGAATGTTAAGATTGAAGGTGCTTCAAATCCTGGAATAAGTCTTTTGTACGAGTTTGTTGATGGGTTTGTAAACGATGCAACACTTCTAGCATGTTGGAAAATTCCGCCAATGTAATGTCTAGCTGTCTCAGAAATATTCCCGTAACTACCTTGAGCATAAAATAAGTTTTTACCCTCTTTCCATAAAGATTGGTGTACATGCATACCATTTCCATTGTCACCATAAAGTGGTTTTGGCATAAATGTAGCAGATTTACCATTTAAGTGAGCTACCATTTTGATTACATATTTTAATTTTTGAACATTATCAGCAGCACCAATAATATCAGAGAAAACTATACCTATTTCATGTTGACCTTGTGCAACCTCATGATGTCCAAGGATTACTTCAAGACCAACTTGCTCTAGTACAAGCATCATTTCAGCTCTCATGTCAACACCACTATCGATAGGGGCTACTGGGAAATAACCGCCCTTAACTCTTGGTCTATGACCCATATTTCCACCCTCATAAGAAGTGTTATCAGACCAAGCACCCTCTGTTGAATCAACCTTATAATACGACTCATTCATTCCATCAATTATTTTTACATCATCAAATACAAAAAATTCATTTTCAGGTCCAAAATATGCAGCATCAGCTATACCTAATTCTTCAGCATATTTAAGTGTTTTTTTAGCGATACTTCTTGGACATTTTTCATACAAATCACCTTTATAAATATCATAAACATCACAAAATACAATGATTGTAACATCAGCTGTAAATGGATCTAAAAATGCAGTTGGAACATCTGGTTTAAGAATCATATCTGATTGATTGATTGGTTGCCAAGCATCAATACTGCTTCCATCAAATGGTAAACCAGCACTTAAATTGTCTTTATTGATAGCACTCATTCTATAACTAACATGATGCCACATACCTTTTAAATCAGTAAATCTAAAATCTACAAACTGTACTTCATTTTCACTACAATAAGCCATGAACTCTTCAATATTATTAACAAATTTTCCCATTTTATCTCCTTAATTTTTATTCTAAAAATGAAGGTAACCCTCACTTTATTATTTGTTTCATTTTCTAAAGAACTTATTCTTTAGAAAATCACGCCTAAAGCACAATCAAAAGACTGTGTTAAATTTTAATTGTCAAACATTCTATCAAAACTAATATCAAACTTCAATAGAAAGAATGTATATTTTTTATACATTCTTTCTAACTAATAAAATCAATTAACCGTCATTATTTATTTTTTCAATCAGCTCTTCTAAAACTCTAGCAGCAATCTCATGAGAGGGTTGACATCCGCCAGCAGCTTCATGTCCACCGCCATCATGTTTGAGCATCAATTCGCCAACATTCGTTTTGGATGTTTTATTGAGAATAGATTTTCCAGTACTGTAAACTACATTTTGTTTGTTTCTGCCCCAAACAGCATGAATGGAGATATTTACTTCAGGGTGCAATGCATAGACTAAAAATCTATTTCCAGGATAAATGAGTTCTTCGTCCCTATAGTCAATGATTGCTAAATTTTTATAGATAGTCGTACATCTTTCTAATTGTTCTCTAAATTCTTTTTCATATCTAAAATAAAGTTCAACTCTCTCATTTACATCAGAAAGGTTTAGTATCTCTTCAATATTATGCTCCGCACAATAGTCTATTAAATCCATCATAAGTTGATAATTTGAAACTGTAAATTCTCTAAATCTTCCAAGTCCTGTTCGGCTATCCATCAGGAAACTGAGAAGTTCCCAATCTTTTGGATGCAAAATATCTTCCATATTAAATTGTGCACTATCAGCTTTGTTTGCAGCATCCATCATATCTTTAAATCTAGCAGGAAATGTTTTTGTACCGCCATAATATTGATAAACAACCTCAGCAGCACTTGGTGCTTCTGGAATGATTATGTGATTTTCTCTTTTTTCATTTCTTAATGTTTCACTAAAATGATGGTCAAAAGCGATATGAACACCATCAACATAGGGTAAATTTGTTGTGATATCATCTTCTGTTATCTCTATTTTCCCATCTTGCATATCTTTTGGATGTACAAAAGAAATTTCATCAATAATTCCTAAATATTTTAGTAATGTACCACAAACCAATCCATCCATATCACTTCTTGTTACAAGTCTATAAACTTTTTGTGTCATTCCAACTCCTTATTTTTTGCTCTCAAGCACAATCAGAGGATTGTGTAAAATTTGATTTTAGCTACTTTAAGCTTATAAACTTAAAATCTATTGGATATTTTTTCTCTTTTT
Organism: Helicobacter pylori PMSS1; assembly: GCA_945883785.1. GTDB lineage: Bacteria > Campylobacterota > Campylobacteria > Campylobacterales > Arcobacteraceae > CAIJNA01. The sequence goes on along the minus strand of CAMCYD010000012.1, from coordinate 27,547 downwards.
CTAAAAGAAATGCAATTTTCGTAACCTACATTTTGAGCTATTTCCAAAACTTTATCATAATATATTCCAATTTGTTCTATATTATGAGCATCTGAGCCAAAAGTTATAGGAATCTTTAATTCAAAAGCTAGCTTCAAAATATCTTTTGAAGGATACTGCTCTTTTACCTCTTTTCGTAAACCTGAACTATTGAGCTCTATCACCATATCGGCTTTTTTTATCTCTTTTAAAGCTTCAAAACAAAGTTCTTTCATATTCTTTTTTGGTAAAAAATTAAACACTTTCATTAAATCAAAATGCCCAACAATATCAAATTTCCCACTTCGTGCCATACTTTGCATTGCTTTAAAATATTCTTCCCAAATCACATCAATATCTCTTTTTTTATATTCCCCAATAAATTCTGGATTATCAAATCCCCAACTATCAAGATAATGAACAGAACCTATTAAATAATCTACAGGTGCATTTACTATACCATCAAGAAGATAATCTCCCTCAATATAATCCACCTCATATCCTAAAAGTATCTCAATTTTATCTTTGTACTTTTCCTTCAAAGAAAGAACACTATTTTGGTAAAAATCTTGCTTTTCTAAAACTAAACGATATCCATCTTCAAAATCTTTCATAGGTGCATGTTCACTAAATCCAAATGTATTTATCCCCAACTCAATGGCTTTTAGGACATAATCTTCCATCTCTCCCTGTGCATGATTACATAAATAAGTGTGATTGTGCAAATCTATCCTCATAGCTACCTCCAATTTTTATACCCTTTTTTATTCTTTATAAAAGGCTTAGTTAGCTATTATACCAATTCACTATAAAAATTAAGAGGCTTTCTTTTATGATATTTGCTAAAATTGATTTTATCAATCTTCTCCCATTTTACATATTTCTCAAAAAAAACATCACCTCAACACAAACAAAACAAATCATCAATTATAAAAAATCGTATCCATCGCAGATAAATAAAAAGTTTCAAAAAAAACAAATTGATGCTGCATTTATCTCCTCAATCATCTCTAAAAATTGTAAATGTTTAGATGCAGGAATAGTCGCAAAAAGGGAAGTTTTATCTGTCCTTTCTATAGGAGAGGAAAATTATAAAAAAGACTACCAATCAGATACTTCAAATACACTAGCTCAAGTTTTAGAGCTCAATGGGGAGGTTTTGATAGGAGATAAAGCTTTGTATTACTATCATTATGGGGAAAATAGAGATTTTCAAGATTTGGCAAAAGTGTGGAATGAGAGATATAATCTTCCTTTTGTTTTTGCAAGATTGTGTTTCAACAAACATCAAAAAAGCCTAGAAAAGCTTTCAAAAAAGTTTGTAAATACAAGAGTCTATATCCCACAATATACTCTGGATATCTATTCTGAGCGAAGTGGACTCAGTAAAAATCAAATCAAACACTATCTTACAAAAATAAGTTATAAAATAGGACATAAAGAAAAACTTGCTCTCAAAAAATTTTTTACATTAGCACACACAATCAAGAAAGGAAAATAAAAATTTATGACAATATTTGATGCGATAATTTTAGGAACACTCGAGGGTTTGACAGAGTTTTTACCCATTTCAAGTACGGGACACCTTATCATGGCTTCCCATCTTTTAGGACTAGAACAAACAAATGCACACAAAACTTTTGAAGTTGCTATCCAACTTGGAAGTATTTTGGCAGTTTTATTTCTTTTTGCGAAGCGACTTTTGAGTGAAAAAATCCTTTGGGTAAAAATCATCATAGCCTTTTTGCCAACTGCTGTTTTTGGATTTTTGTTTTATAAAACTATCAAAGCACTTTTTGGGATAGAAACTGTTGCTATTATGCTTGTTGTTGGTGGAATTATCTTTTTGATTATCGAATACTTTAGGAGAAATCACGATGATAGTAAAGATAAAACTATTGATGATTTGAGTATCAAAGAGGCACTTACTATTGGGTTATTCCAAAGTTTTTCTATGGTTCCAGGGACAAGTAGAAGTGGAGCAACTATGATTGGTGGATTGTTTGCTGGCCTAGGTCGTAAAAGTGCAGCTGAATTTTCATTTTTACTTGCCATTCCAACTATGTTTGTGGCTACTTTTTATGATTTGTACAAAAATAGAAGCGAGATGATAATCGATGATTATTCCCTTTTAGCGATAGGTTTTGTTACGGCGTTTGGAGTTGCTTTTGTCACAGTAAAAGCGATGATGAAGTTTCTTACAACTCATACATTTGTCGCTTTTGGAGTCTATAGAATCATTGTTGGATTAACTTTTTGGTTTTTTGTGGTGTAAATTTTGAGAGATACCTTTATTCTATGACACCATTCAAAGTACACACACCTTATACTCCAGCAGGAGACCAACCAAAAGCGATAGAGCAACTGACCGCCTCTATAAAAAATGGCAATAAATATAACACACTTCTTGGAGTTACAGGAAGTGGTAAGACTTACACTATGGCAAAAGTGATAGAAGCTTTACAGATGCCAACACTGATAATGACCCATAATAAAACCCTAGCAGCTCAGATTTATAGTGAATTTCGTGGCTTTTTCCCTGATAATCATGTGGAGTATTTTATCTCTTACTATGATTATTATCAGCCTGAAGCTTATATCCCACGGCAAGATTTATTTATAGAAAAAGATAGCTCAATTAACTCCGAACTTGAAAGATTGAGGCTCTCTACAACTGCATCACTTCTTAGTTTTGAAGACATAGTTTGTGTTGCCTCTGTAAGTGCGAATTATGGGCTTGGAAATCCAGATGAATATAAACAAAATGTCCAAAGGCTTGAAGTTGGTCAACAATACTCCCAACGAACTTTACTTTTAAAACTTGTAGAGATGGGATACAAACGAAATGATAAGTTTTTTGATAGAAGTGATTTTCGGGTAAATGGCGATGTTATCGATGTTTTTCCAGCTTATTATCAAGAAGAATATATCCGAATTGAGTTTTTTGGAGATGATGTCGAGAGTATCACAAAATACGAATATCTCACAAACAACAAAACAGAAAGTTTAGAAGATTTTATCCTTTATAGTGTCAATCCTTTTATAGTTTCGCAAAAGAGATTAGCTAAAGCTATAGAAACTATAGAAGAGGAACTCAGTGAGAGACTTCAATATTTTAAAGAAAATGACAAACTTGTGGAGTATCAAAGACTTAAACAAAGGGTTGAATTTGACCTTGAAATGCTTGAAGCAACAGGAATGTGCAAAGGGATTGAGAACTATGCGAGACTTTTGACTGACAAACAAGTGGGAGAAACTCCTTATTCACTTATAGATTATTTTGAAGCGATGAACCGCCCATATCTCTTAATTGTTGATGAATCTCATGTGAGTTTGTCGCAGTTTCGTGGGATGTATGCTGGAGATAGAAGTAGAAAAACTGTTTTGGTGGATTATGGTTTTCGGCTTCCATCGGCACTTGATAATCGTCCCCTTATGTTTGATGAATTTATCAATAAAAAAGCAAATTATCTTTTTGTAAGTGCTACACCAAATGCCCTTGAAACAAATATGAGTGCGATAGTGGCGGAGCAAATTATCCGACCAACTGGGCTTCTTGACCCACTTATTGAAATAATCGATAGCACTTATCAAGTGGAGAGACTGCACGATGAGATAAAAAAAGTTGTGGCAAGAAATGAGCGGGTTTTAGTCACTGTTTTGACCAAAAAAATGGCAGAGGAACTTACAACTTACTACAATGATTTGGGGCTTAGGGTCAAATATATGCACTCTGAAATCGATGCGATTGAGAGAAATCAAATCATAAGACAACTTCGTCTTGGACAATTTGATGTACTTGTGGGGATAAATCTCTTACGGGAAGGTTTGGATATCCCTGAAGCTTCAATGGTTGCTATTTTAGATGCCGATAAAGAGGGGTTTTTAAGAAGTAAAACAAGCCTTATTCAAACTATGGGAAGGGCTGCAAGAAATAGTAATGGAAAAGTGCTATTGTTTGCCAAAAAGATAACTGATAGTATGAAGTTTGCGATAGAAACAACACAAAATAGAAGAAAAATCCAAGAGGAATTTAACACACTCCATAATATCACACCAACGACAACAATTAGAAGACTTGATGAAGATTTGAAAATGGAAGAGTACGACACCGTAGCACTTAAACTTGATAGATTGACTAAAATGCCAGCAGGGGAAAGACAAAAACTGGTTGCTGAACTAAATAAACAGATGAGTAAAGCTGCAAAAGATTTGAATTTTGAAGAGGCTATCAGGCTTAGAGATGAGATTGAGAAGATAAAGCAGTTGTGAAAATATAGCTTTAGAACTAGAAGAGTAGAAGTAAAAACAACTTCCGTAATACTGATTTTAGTTGGTGATTTTTCGAAAGTACCAACCGATTAAAGTCAGCTTTACAAAAGATTGAAACAATAAAATCTATCGAAATGCCATATTTGTCAATAAAAATTATCTTTTTTGCTATTATTTTTTGAGTTTTAGGGTCTTTTATATATAATGTATGTTCAATAAATAGTTAGTCTATAAAATAAAAAGGAATATATTCATGGCAATAGCAAACTTTAATGGAAATACATTTGTTGCATTTTTAGATATATCTGGATTCAAAGAAATGATGAAAGGTGATGGTTCACAAGCTGTCAATGCACTTGATAAATTAAATCAAGCAGGTTATGATGTATTGCAAAACAATCAAAATATCGGTGCTATTTTTATCTCAGATTGTGGTGTATTATTTGTCCAAAATAACAATATAGAAAAAAAGACAAAATTACAAAATATTTTAAAAGTTATAAAAGAAATTAATATAAAACTAATTGCAGATGATATTATGACAACAACAAGCATTTCATATGGAAATTTTAGTTATCACAATAGAATTGAATTTGTAGGAATTTCAAAAAACCCTATATATGGAAATGCTTATGTAACAGCATTTTTAGATAACGAAAACGGTACTCCAAAGCTAGAACCTGGACAATGTCGAATAGTATTGAATGATAATGAAGATATTCAAAATTTCAGTATACCTTTACTTAAAAAAACTATAAAACATTACTACTATTATTGGATGGTTGAAAATGATAATGAGATAGAAAGTTTTGAAAAGAATTATAAAGATAGCTATAAATTGAAATATACTGGTATGTTATCAGCATTAAAAGGCTAACAAATCATTGGAGAGAAATAAATTACTATGTCAGCAATTTATTTTCAACTCAACCGTTAGACAAAGGACAATAAATGGAAAGAAATATAAATATAATTTGGAATGTTTTAAGCACAATTTTAGAAGAAAATTTTACATTTGCAAATATTAAACAAATTGTTGGATTAGCTGGTTTAGGTAGAATATTATTAAGCCATATGGAACAAAAATATTCTGGAGGTAATAGCAAAAGTCAATTGATAAATGAAATTGATAAAAATATAAAAGAGCTTTCAGATGAAGATTTTAAACATTTTGTTAATATCGTAACAGAAGAGATTCTTGAAAGAGATATAGCTGTAAGACCAAAACTCGATAAATATTTAGAAAGGCTTGGTTGGCAATTATATGATAATAAAATTATTCCAATTGAAATATTGGATTTGTCAGAGTTGAAAGAATTGCATAAAAAGTCTCATGAAGACTTAATCAAAGCTTCTATACGATTTAGAGATGGTGACTTGAGTGGAGCTCTGGCTTCAGTATGTTCCGCCGTAGATAGTGTAACATATGAAATATATAATCAAAAAAATTTAGGGGATCCAGATAGTACTTCGTTTCAAGAAAAATGTAAAAAATCTATCGAAGCAGTTGGAATTATGTCAAATATTGAAAATGAATTATCTGGTCTTAACTGGCTAGATGCGGATAGCTTACCTTTAAATAAAAACTTGGAGGGTTCATTAAATCAAATTGCTTTTGTAATGCAAAAACTCAGAGCAAAAATGTCAGATGTACATGGTTCAAAAGAAGTACTAAAACCTTTGGTATTTGACAGTATTAAATATGCTCAAATTTTAATTAGAATGATGACTTAATAAATCCAAAAGTTAATAATTTTTGTTTAATGGGAGAAGTCGGGAAGTGGTAGGGATTGCTATGTGACAAATGTTGTGTGCTTGTATGCGGTTTGCTACTGGTTCAAGAGGAGGATATAATTATTTTAGCTCATTTGCAAAGTTACAAATGAGCTAAAAATAGGGTGGCAATAGGAGGAGAACCTATTGCTGAAAAGATTTGATAACAATATTAGAATCCACCTCTTACACAACGAATATTGTAGCCATCATTTTTATTGCTACCGCCAAAAGTCATAGGACTATTAAGACTAAAGTTTACAGTCCATGCAGTTCCTGTTGAATTAATCATTATGGTGCTACTCCAATATTTCTCATCTGCAATATTTATAAATGTACTTTTAATTGATTTCCATACACTTGTTTTACTTGTAATGCTATTTAATTCATTAAAATTTGGAAGTCGCCAATCAGTATATCCACCTAATATAAGATTTTCACAAGTAGTAATTGCTGTTGACCAATTACCAATCAAATTTTTTGACGAATTATCATCTTGCCATATTAAACCACTAGAACTATCTAGTACAATCATTTTAATATCATTTCGTAAATAATCTGCCTGTAGCAGAAAAGATGGATAGCATATTAAGAATATTCCAATTAATAATTTTCGTAACATTATACTTTTATTATTTTTCATTTTTTGCCTTTTTAATTATTTGTTCTAACGCAACGAACTCTCAAACCACTTGTTGTTCCACTCCAACTAATACTACCACCATCACCAAAACCTACAGTCCATTTATAGCCACTTGAAATCATACCAAGATAGGCAGTCGTAGATGACCAATAGTCTTCAGCAGAAACATTTGAAAAAGTATTGAAAATGGCAGGACTATATTGACCTTTACTTGAAATGGTTGCTAATTCTTCTATTGTTGGAAGTCTCCAATCTGAATAGCTACCAATATCAAGATTATTACAATATGAGCTGGTATTTATGCCAAGAATACTGCTTGTTACAGCAATATCATCTTGCCATATAAGTCCAGTAACATTATCAGTTACTAATTGATTTATTTTTGTAAAACTTCTAAGTTTTCCGAGACCTTGATTGGCATAATATCCATCATCATAATTTACATAACTTGTAGTTTGTCCTGTTCTTAAAAGAGGTTTAGTATCAAGTTTTCCAGTTGTAAAGCTTGTTGTTATCCTTTTTTTTCTATTCAGTGCATTTGAAACATTTGCAGTCACTGTATATTTTGTATTTTCATTAAATTTTACCCCATCTGCCATTTCACAGAGAGCTGATTTTGTTGTGGAATTATAATTACAAATCAAAAATGTTTTATTTCCATCTAATGTAATATTTTGTGGTGTAATAGATTCTGCATCCATGGCTTCATCAAAATTCAGGATAATCCAACTATAAATACCAACATTTACTGCCCCGTTCATAGGTATTGAAAAACTATTTGTTGATATGGGTCTTGTATAATCAATTTTATTGGTACTCTCAGTAAGATGCTGTAATGCACTATTTGTATCTTTTACTGTTTTACTTATTGTCGGTTTTGTGATTTCTGCAGTAATTTCATTGTCTGTTTTATCTGCTAGATTTCCATCTAATGTGATAGCATTTTTGATATTTTGACTAATTAGAATGCCATTTGAAGCATTATCATCTTCATCTAACGATTGAAGAAAAACGGCTATCTTTTGTACTGTTAAATCTGAAATGTCTTTTCTAGCGGTTCCTGCTAACTCTTGGATTGTTAGATAGGAATTAATTTTTGATGGATTGACAATTCCAAGTGATAAATTATTTAATTTGAATTCAATGCCATTTGGACATTTGGTTGTATCATAAAAGAATTTACCATTTGAGTCTGTAGTACCACTAATAGAGCCACAAGTATAATCTATACCTTCTACTTGAGAATCAATTAAAAATCCCCATTTTTCAGTATTAATCTGTTGTTGTGGAGCTGAATTATCGCCTCCTCCGCCACAACCATTGAAGCCGAAACCAATAACAGTAGTCATTAGTAGCCTAAAACTTATTTTTCTAAATCTTGTCATCTGTTTTTCATCCCTATGTAAAATTTGCTTCTTAACTTAAGCCAATCTTTTCATAAAGACTTAATTAATCGAATGATTATACATAGTGTAGTTTAAATTACAACTTAGATAGTACAGATTATTGTTGAATTATAATAAAATACATAAGGTGTAATATTATGCTTTCAATTCAAGAGAATATCAATAAATTGATAAAACAAAAAGGAATGACAAAAAAAGAGTTTTCTCAAAAGTTATTAAATTTACAACCAACAGTTAGCAGGATAAAGGAGGTGCCATCTTTATCTGCTGTTTATAGCTATTTAAACGGTAGAATAAATATACCTATTGAGTTGATACCTTTTGTTGCTGATGTATTGGATGTTATCGAGCAAGAGCTTTTTGACAACTCATCAAAGACAAGAAAACGATGTTTCAAATACTTTTTACAAAATGCTTCAAAGGAAGAGTTGGAGTATTTCAATCACTTTATCTATTCTCAAATGAAAAATGATATTGGTATTAACTATGATAAAGCTATTATGAATACAAAAACAACTGATGAAAAAATAGAAAAATTTATAACTCTACTCCCTTTCGCTCCTGCTGATTTTATTGATAAAGCTATTGAAAGACTTAAAGAGTATGAAAAGTTAGATAAAGAGATATAAACAATTAGCCAACTGTCACTCGTTCCAAATGTCCACATTTGGAATGCATATAGCAATATAAATTTTAGTATAAATTCCAAAGCTGGAGCTTTGGAACTAGAAGGGAAAATATAAACAATAAAATCTGTCAAATTGTAATGTTTTTAAAGAAAATTTCCAAAAGATGATAGGATAACAAAAAGAAAAAATGGAGCGATACAAAATGGACAAAGAATCGATAATAACACTTCAAAATGAGTTCAATCAACTATCCAACACACTTGAAGATAGCTTGATAGAATACTGGTATGCTAGAGATTTGCAAAAGGTACTCGGATATGAGAGATGGGAAAATTTTGCAAATGTAATCCAAAAGGCAAAAATAGCTTGTGAAAACTCTAATATAGAAGTATCAGATCATTTTCGTGATATCACGAAAATGGTATCAATAGGCTCAAATACACAAAGACCGATAGAAGATATTATACTTACAAGATATGCTTGTTATCTTATCGCTCAAAATGGCGATAGCAAAAAAGAGCAAATCGCTTTTGCTCAAACCTATTTTGCAATACAAACACGAAAACAAGAATTAATTGAGCAAAGATTGGAGCTAGAAGATAGACTTCAAGCAAGGGCAAAACTGAGAGAATCCGAAACGGAACTCTCAAAAAATATCTATGAAAGAGGAGTAGATGATAGTGGATTTGGTCGAATAAGGTCAAAAGGAGATACAGCACTTTTTGGTGGAAATACTACACAAAATATGAAAGATAAATTAGGTATACCTGCTAGTCGCCCTTTGGCTGACTTTTTGCCCACAATCACTATCACCGCTAAAAATCTAGCAACAGAAATCACCAATCACAATGTAAAACAAAAAAATCTTTATGGTGAAAATTCCATCACTAGTGAACATATACAAAATAATGAAAGTGTACGGGGACTTTTAACTGAAAGAGGTATTAAACCAGAAGAATTGCCACCAGCGGAGGATTTGAAGAAGCTAGAACGAAGAGTAAAATCAGATGCAAAAAAGATGATAAAACAAAGTGCATTGCCTAAAAAAGATAAAGAAATATAAAAGAGCCACTTACAAATTCAAAGATTTTGAGTATAAATAGTAGCAATTATTAGATTTTCACTTTAAAAATCACTTTTTGCTCCATGCAAATGGTTATTTTTAAAGGGGAAAGATGATGATTGAAACTGTTTATAATCATTTGTTTGAATTTGCAAGTGGCTCAAAAGGATAAACCAAAGGTTTAAAGAGCTTGAGAATGGATAAAGTGATACAAACAAAGAATCAAAAGATAAAATGATAAAATAATAAAAAATATTGAGAAAGAAGAAAAAATGAGTTGTGAAAGAGGAAAAAAGTTTATCTCTTATGAAAAAAGTGTAGAGATATTACAAAGTGTAGAGATAACAAAAAGGGCTATAAAAAAGCTCTCTTTGATGGAAAGTTTGGGAAAAATCTTAGCAACTGATATCGTAGCAATGGGAAATTATCCAGAGTTTCCAACATCTGCTATGGATGGGTATGCGATACAGTTTGATGACCAAAAATTGGGTCACATTAAGATAAGTGGAATAAATCCAGCTGGGAGTGATGATGGGCTTCTTGTCCAAAGTGGGAGTTGTGTGAAAACTTTTACAGGTTCTTTGATGCCAAGTGGAAGTGATACTTTGATCCCTATTGAAAATGTGAGAGTTGAGGATGGCACAATCGAGACAACTCACAAAGTCCCTTTTGGATTTGCGGTTCGAGAGGTTGGGGAGAGTTACAAAAAAGATGAGGTGCTTATCAAAAGTGGTACGAAGATTGGGTTTGCTGAAATTGGTGTGATGGCTGGGCTCAATCTTAGTGAAGTGGAAGTGTACGAAATCCCTACAATAGCAATAGCAAGTACAGGGAGCGAGATACTTGATTTGGGTGAAATTCAAACAAATAAGGCTCAAATAAGAAGTACAAATCATCTTACACTTGAAGCACTAGGAAAAAAATATGGTGCGAATGTCAATCAAATGGGTGTTGTAAAAGATGATAAAAAATCCATTTTACATCTTATCCAAACGGCTCTTTTTACAAGCGATATCGTTGTGACAACTGGTGGGGTCAGTGTTGGGGACTATGATTTTGTAAAAGATATTATCAAAGAGGAACTTGGGGCAACGCTCCTTTTTCAAGGGGTCAATATCAAACCAGGGCAACATATAATCATTGCTCAAAAAGGGGATAAATTTATCGTTGGACTTCCTGGATTTGCTTATAGTAGTACGGTTACTTTTGCCCTTTTTGTATTGCCACTTTTTTTTAAACTACAAGGTGGAGATAAAAAGTTACCTCTCATCAAAGCTATTTTAAATGAAAAAGTAGATGTAAAAGGGGATAAAACTATCTTTGAAGCTTGTAATTTGAACCTTATTGATGGAAAATATTATGTAGATTTTGATGGAAAAAAATCAGGGACAAGTGCTATTTTAACGAATATGTTAGGGGATACTGGGCTTTTGATACAAGGGGAAGTAAAAGCTCCACTAAATGTTGGTGATTTAGTGGATGTTATAATTTTGTGATATGTTTTGAATTGTGCTTTATTTATTTTAGGTAAGGGAATTATAGAACTTAAGTGTTAATTAAGTGTTAATTGAGAGAAAGAAATGAAAAATTTAGAAAGAATTAAGCTGGAACGAGAAAAGTGGCTTACTTGGAAAAACATAGTCCCTATGAGAGATGCTATTAGCAATATTGCTCTTATTGCAAATAAACAAAAGTATGAATATCAGTGTATCGATTGGTTTAAAGTAGGGGATAGGGAAGATTTAAGCGAGGAGGAATTCGAAACTTTAACCAAAAATGCAAAAACTTTGATACCTTGGAGAAAAGGTCCTTTTGATATTTGTGGACTCCAAATTGATAGTGAATGGCAGTCAAATAAAAAGTACAACTTGCTTCGTCCGTATTTCAATCTTAAAGATAAAGTGGTAGCAGATGTTGGGTGTAATAATGGCTACTATATGTTTCGGATGCTTGAAGATACCCCTAAAAAACTTGTAGGATTTGACCCCTCGGCTGTATTTAGAAGCCAGTTTGATTTTGTAAATAGTTTTGTAAAAAGTGATATTGTTTATGAGATGCTTGGAGTTGAGCATATTGAACTTTATCCACATAAATTTGATTTTATCTTTATGCTGGGGGTTTTATACCATAGAAGTGACCCTGTAACTACTCTTAAAGCACTTGCAAAAAGTCTTAACCCTGAGGGAGAGATAATCGTAGATAGTTTTATGATTGATGGGGAAGATGAGGTATGTTTGACACCGTTTGAGAGATATGCGATGATTCCAAATATCTATTTTATCCCTACTGTAAAATGTTTCAAAAATTGGCTCAATCGTGCTGGGTTTAAAGATATAGAAGTGCTTGAAATCACAAAAACAGATAGTACAGAACAAAGAGCAACCACTTGGAGTTTTGAGTGTAGTTTGGAAGACTTTTTAGATAGCGAGGATAAAAACAAAACAGTAGAGGGTTATCCTGCGCCAAAACGAGTTTATCTTAAAGCTAGGAGGAAGTAAACGAGTTTCCTTGAAAACGAGTTTATCTAAAAGAAAATAGCTTTTTATAAACTTACTGTTACTTTATCAATTTGTTCTTTTTTAAGATTATGTAGAGAATATTCTTCGTATATTTTTTTATCAATAAAAAACTTCACTAAGCCATAATCCAACTCATCATTTTTAGCCATACTTGCTAAAATTTGAAGAGAATGGTTGAGGCTATTTGGGTCTTTATATGGTCTATCACTTGCAGTAACAGCTTCAAAAACATCAGCAACGGCTAAAATCCTATCCTCTAAACTCATAGGTAAATTCATAATACTTTCAGCTCCATATCCAAAATGTCGTCCAGCTTCATTTGTTTTTATTGTTTTATGATGTGACCCAGCAATCACTGGAATTCGATTTAGTTTTTTAGGGAATATGAGTTTATTTAACATATTATAACTTACGACTACATGGTTATTTATGACAGTTCTTTCTTCGCTTGTGAGCGTACCTTTTCGTATTGAGAGATTGTAGAGTTCATTGTCTGTTAATAAATTGATTTTTTCCCCATCAACTATTAAGCCACTAGTAGCAATTTTATGAAGTCTAAGTAGATATTCATCGCTCATATACTCACTACCTTTGTTGGCTAATTTCAAAAACACAACATCATCTTCAATCTCTTTCTTCATTTTTACAAATTCTTTTGTTAATTCTTCTTGTACAGCATTTGATTTTGTTACCATTGAGGTTCTCAAGTACTCTATTTCAATATCTCGTTTCAGTATCTCTGCTTTGCAAATAATAGTTTCAATTCGGTCATATATTGTTTCAAGTTTAGTAGCTTTATCGACAATGTATTCAGGTGTTGTGATTTTTCCAATATCGTGCATCCAAGCAGATATATCAATTTGTTTTAATTCATCTTCGTTGAATGTTTTTGATTTAAAAATACTATCGTTATCATCATTTATAGCCTTTGCTATCAAAGATGCAATTTCGGCAACACGGTTGATGTGTCCACCTGTGTATTTTGACTTTTCACTAATCGCATCAGCGGTTGATTTGATGAAATCCATCAAAAGTTTTTCTAATCCCTCAATGAGTCTATTGTTTGAAATAGAAACAGCAGCTTGCGAAGACATAGAAAGGATAAGATTTTCATCATCTTGATTAAAATCTATAATCTCATTGGTTTCACTTAGTTTATTAAGAAGTTGCAAAACACCTATAACTTTACCTTCATGGTTTGTCATGGGGACGACTAACATAGATTTTGTTCTATATCCAGTACCTGCATCAAATTTTTTAGTTCCTTCAAAGTTAAAGTCTTTAGCAAAATAAACATCATCAATATTGATAAGTTGTCCAGTTAATGCACATAGAGCAGCAACTTGTTCATAATTTTCATCGCCTTTTTCATCATACAGTTTAACATTTGGCCAAGTAATTTTTCCAGAAGTTCCACCCATTTTTATTTTTAAAGAATCTGTTTGAACAACAGTAAACTCTAAATTATTTTCATCTTCACTTAGAAGATAAAGTGTTCCTCCGTCAGCATTTGATAATTTTTTCGCACCTAACAAGATTTTTTCCAATAAAACATCAAAGTTTCTTTCACTTGTAAGCGAATACCCAATATCTATCAATTGACTAATATAAATTCTATCAAGTTGTGTTTTTGTAAGATTTTCTTTGATGGTACCGTTAGGGAGATTTAGCATATCTCCATCATTTAAAATACGACCACCTCGTAAAAAATTTGGATATTTTGTTTTTATTTCATCTTTTATCTCGTCTAAAAATATTGGTTTTATGTGAGTAATAAAAATCTTTATATCATCTCTTTTGAGATTTTCTAATTCCTCCTTGAGCAATTCTGGAGTTAAATGTTTACTGTCAAATGCAAGTTTATTTAAGATAGATGGAAATGAAACATCTATAATTAAAGATTTTATTTTTGGATTATTATTTACTTCCTCCCAAATATTTTGGCATTTATAGGTGTCTGATGTGAAAAAAACAGCATTTTCATCTTTTGTGATAACATATCCACAGCTAGAATCTGTATGTTCAGTTTTGATGCTTTTTAGTTTTGTCCCATTTATCTCTATCTCTTCCCCGACTTCCAATACTTTAAAAATAATACTATTTTCTCCACCAATTGTGAGTGGAATTTGAGAAAAGTCTGGCCAGATAGCCCAGTTAAAAATATAATTTTTAATATTTTCAATGCTTCCACTCAATCCATAAATAGTGAGTGGTTTAGTGCGACTTTCAAAAAAAATGTCTATCAAGAATGGTATATCAACTATATGGTCAAGATGAGTATGGGTTAAAAAAATATGATTGATTTTTTTTGCTGCTTTATCGAGACCAAATAAAATATTTCCAGCATCTATTAAAATCTCTTCATCAACTTGTAAACATGTCATAGCAGTATTTAATGTTTTTGCACCATAAGCCCCGAGTATTTTGATAGAATTTTTCATAAGTATGCCCAACAATTATAGATTTTCTTGATTATATCTTATGCAAAGTTAAATTTCATTGTGATAGCATTGAAGATTAAAAATTAAAATAAAGTAGTAAATATGAATACATTAGTAAACAACATTGAGTCGTTAAGTAAGTCAGCAGCTTTACTGGATATATTAGACAAAAATTTAATTGTTTCTAAAACAGATGCTAAAGGGATAATTACTTTTGCAAGTAGCGGTTTTTGTAAAATATCTGGATATTCTAAAGATGAATTACTAGGTCATCATCATAATATTGTGAGGTCACCAAATGTTCCTAAAGAACTTTTTAGAGAGCTATGGAACACTATTTCAAGTGGTAAAATATGGTGTGGAGAGATTCAAAATAAAGCTAAAAATGGCGAGTTGTATTGGATTTATGCAACTATAGTGTGTGAAAAAAATAGTGATGGCGAGATTGTAGGGTATAACGCTATCCGAGAAAATATTACAGACAAAAAGAAGTTAATTGAATTTAATAAAACTTTAGAAAAAAAAGTTTATGATGAGGTTCAAAAAAATTTATTAAAAGACCATCAACTTATGCAACAAACAAAAGCAGCACAAATGGGTGAAATGATGGACGCCGTAGCCCATCAATGGAAACAACCCCTCACAACTATTTCATTTATGGCTCAATCTTTAGATTATCAGATTGAAATAAATGGATCAATTGGTTCACGAGAGGTACAAGAATCGACAAAAGTTATTCAAATTCAAATAAAACATTTACTGGACACTGTCGATACTTTTAGAAAGTTTTTTAGAGCTGACGAAGTGCTTCTCAATGTTAGTTTCGAAGAAATTATAACTACAATACAAGGTATTATGAGCAGTGTTTTAAATTCACATTATATAGAACTTGAAATAAGAGGCGATACTTCAATTGTTATTAAATGCATAAAAAGTGAATTTATTCATATTCTTATCAATCTAATCAACAACACTAAAGATGAATTTATGAGAACAAATAATAATGCAAAAAAGATTATTTTTGAAATTTCAAAATTAGAAGATGGAAGAACACAATTGACTGTAACTGATAATGCAGGTGGAATACCTGAAAGTATTTTGTCTCAAATATTTGAACAAAACTTTACTACAAAAGAAGAGGGAAAAGGTTCTGGTGTTGGACTTTATATGTCTATGCAAATTTTAAATAAATTTAATGGAACAATGAGTGTAGCAAATGTTGAAACAGAATATGGAGAAGGTGCTCGTTTTACAATAATAATCTAGAGAGCCACTTGCAAATTCTAAAGCCTATATGGCTTTAGAATTATCCATAAGTACAGGGATAAATATAAGTGAAACGATGACAGCAGCGATAGTTCCAGAGATAAGAGCCACTCCAAGTCCACCAAATACAGGGTCACTCGCAAGGAGTGCAGAACCTAAAATGATAGCAATCCCTGTAAGCATAATTGGTTTAGCTCTCGTCGCACTTGCAATAGCTATTGCTCGTTTTTTCTCCATATGGTGTTCCGTCATCAAGCTTTTTGCAAAGTCTATCAAAAGAAGAGAATTTCTTGAACTTATCCCCATCAAAGCGATAAACCCAATAAGGGAAGTCGCAGTTAAAAAGAAAGTTTCCGTTGTCACTAAATCAGCTACAAAATGCCCAATAATCACCCCAATAATTGATAAAAAACTTCCAGCAAGGATAATTCCACTAATCGCAAAAGATTTATAATAAATCACAAGAAGTAAGAAAATAAGGATAAGGGCAGCTATAAATGCAGCTCCTAAATCTCTAAAAGTATCAAGTGTCACTTTCATCTCCCCATCCCATCTTAGAAGATAACTTTCCCCTGTAACTTTGTCTTTAAGTTCAAGGTCAAACATAAAAGTGGTGATTCCAGCTACTTTATTGACCTCGTATTTATTTGAAAAATGTTCCATCATCTTTTCTCTAGCATCTAAAAGAGGATACACTTGACTTACCATATCCGTAGTAGCAACAACATTTGCCATAGTTTTTAAATCTTTATGGTAAATAGTTGGGAGGGATGTAGTTTCTTGTATCTCCACAACTTCCGTTAGCGGTACCATAAATCCACTTTTACTCATAAGATTTAAAGAACTCAGTTTTGTTTTGAGATTTTCTAAAGAATTTGTTGAAATTGTTTTTGTACTCTCGCTAAGAGTGACAAAAATTGGTATTTGATGGTTTGCTTTGATTGTATCTTTGACAGCTATTTCCATCCCTTCAAAAGCTAAATAGAGTATTTTATTGACTTGTTCAACACTTAAGCCACTTCTACTTATTTTATCTTTGATAGGGACAATTTGATATTTTTTATACACTTCATCAGCCATCACATCAACATCCACAAGCCCGTCTGTTTTTGATAAGATAACCTTCACTTCATTTGCTAGTGCAATTACTTTTTGATTTTCTTCACCATATACTTCAACAACAATATCCGCTAAAGTAGGGGGACCAGCTGGCATTTCGATAAACCTGATACTTGTATTTGGAACTATTTCACTACATTCTTTATTTATAATTGGTCGTAGTCTTTGAGCCATAGAAAATGATTTTTCATCTCTTGTACTTTTATCGGTGAGATTGACAACAATTTCAGCATATTGCTCCCCTTTTTTCATACCACTCCCTTTGACAAGTCCAGCATAATCAAGAGGTGAACCCTCTCCTAAAAAGAGTTCCAAATCAACAACTTCTTTCTCTTTTTGTAAAATATTCGTCACACAACTAGCTACTTTTTTTGTCTCTTCTATACTACTTCCTGATGGTGTATCGACATAAACTGTAAAGGTATTAGTACTTTTCCCTGGGAGCATTTTTGCTAACACGATTTTAGTCGGAAACATCATAATCGAACCAGCGAGAAACAGTAAAGTGGTCAGGATAACGATAGTTTTTTTAGATTTATTTACAAGTATATTATGGATAAATGCTTCAAATTTCCCCTCTTTGTGATGGCTATACATCTATTTTTCCTCCATTTTTATATTCTCTTGTTTTGTATGATGGTGTGCTCCGTCCTCATTTCGTTTGAGTAGTTTTTTACTTAAATAGGGGGTGAAAATATAAGCGATAAACAATGAAGCGATAAGGGCAATCGGAACATTGAGTGGGATTGGTTTCATAAATTCCCCCATCATTCCCCCAACAAACGCCATAGGAACCATTGTTAAAATAATAGCTAATGTTGCGATATTAGTCGGTGCTCCTATCTCATCGGTTGCAGTTACAAGAAGTTCATCCATATCTCTACTTTCACTTCCATGAGTATGAAGGTGTCTATGGATATTTTCAATCACTATAATAGCAGCATCGACAAGAAGTCCCAAAGAGAGTAAAAAAGCAAATAAAGTGATACGATTGATAGTTTGGTCACCCATATAAGCAACAAACAAAGTAACAGCCAAAATAGCTGGAACGGTAAAAGTAACTATCAAAGATTCTTTCCAACCAAGGAAAAATACAAGCATAACGGCGATAATAATAATAGTAATCACAAGGTGATGGACAAGTTCATTAACAGCTTCATCAGCTCTTTCTCCATAGTTTCTTGTTGTTTTATAACCAATTCCCATCTTTTCTAACGATGCCTCTTTTGAAGCTAAAAGTGTTTCCACATCATTTGCTACAAAAACGGCATTTGTCCCTGCAAGTTTTGCGATAGTGAGCGTTACTTGATTTACCTCTTTGATTTGATTATTCTCTTTAAATATCATTTTTGCACTTTGTTCTTTTTGGAAATCTAATCCTGAAGTTACTTTCGCTACATCTCTTAGATAAATAGCACTTCCCATATATTGTGCAACTATTATATTTTCGATATCTTCTACTGTTTCAATAGCATTTTTTATCCCAAAAACGACAAGTTTATTATCCCCTGTTTTTGAGCTTATATCTGGAACTCTTGTAGAGATTGCTTTGATTCCATCAGCTATTTGCCCCAAGCAAAGGTTATAACTTTTAAGTTTATGCAGGTCAACATCGACATTAAACTGTTCTCTTTTTGCCCCTTTGAGCCCAGTTTTTGAAATATTTTGTATTGTATTTATCTCTTTTTTGAGATTTTCAACTGTTTGAACAAAAGTATTGTAAGAAACATTTTGGTTTTTTTGATAAAAAGCGATATTGACAATAGGGATATCGATATCGATATCAAGTGGTTTGATAAGTGGTTGCATCGCATTTTTTGGCATCATATCCATATTTTGCATCACTTTATCGTAGATCTTAAGGTTTGAAATCTCTCTATTTTGTCCGATAAAGTACATCACATTGACAATCGCTACATTATCTGTACTGACACCATAAATATGTTCAACTCCACTTACCTCTCGTAGTTTTTGTTCAAGTGGTTCGGTGATAAGTTTTTCTATCTCTTTGCTACTCAGTCCAGGTGCAGGCACTATGATACTTCCACCACTGATAGCGATTTGCGGGTCCTCTTCTCTAGGCATAATCTCTAAAGCTAAATACCCAATAAGAAGTAAAAATACAGCTAAAACAGAAGTAAGTGGATTGTAAATAAAGTTTTTTGCTAGTTTCCCAGCGGTATCTTTTGGTTTGAGATTGGCTAATATTTCTATTGACATCACTTATCCTTTAGTTGATATTGATTTTTGCATACATTCCAGGATACACTTTGCTTGGTTTATTAAATCCAATTTTTATGATAAAAGTATGAGTAAGTGGATTTAAACTAGGAACGATTGACTTCACGACACCTGTTGAAGAATACCCAACTGATGGGATTTCGAAAGGGATTTTTTTACCAAGTTTGACTTTCTCAAGGTCACTTTCATTTACTTCAATTTGAATTTTAATATCACTAATATCAGTCAAAACCATAGCTGGCATACCAGGGATCGCCATCTCTCCAACTTTAAGCATTCTTTTTGTCACTATTCCACTATTTGGTGCTTTTATAGAAAAGTATTTATTTTGATTATCCACCTCTTGACTTTGTGACTTTGCGATAGCCACCATATCTTGAAGATTTTTGTAATTCATCTCCAATTGCTCCACTTGCACTTTTGCTACAAGCCCTTTTTCATACAACCTTTGATGTCGTTCCGTGTTCATTTTCACAAAATTCATTTGTGTTTCATACATACTGACTTGTAAATTTGCTTGATTTTTCTTTTGGCTCATATCTTCAGCCTCGATATCATAAAGGGGGTCGCCAGCTTTTACATAAGAACCTTCGCTCACATAGACATTTGTCACATATCCCATATTTCTACTTGTGATATATTTTTCATTGTCAGAGATAACTGTTCCACTAAATTCTAAAGCATTTGCATAAGTTACTAAGCATAAAAGTGTAAGTGTTATTATTTTTTTCATCTATTATTTCCTTTATTTTAAATCATTACCGATTGAGAGTTGCAGTTCAGCTAAAGCGAGGGTAAGTTCATATTTTGCCATTATTACATCAGTTATTGCTTTTTGTTCATTTGCACTTTGAAGCAACAAATCATTCATCGTCATAAGTTGATTTTTGTACATCTCTTTTGCTTTTTCTACGATATCTGCTGCCAAATTTTGAGCTTTTAGTTTTTCTTCCAAAACAGCTGCTTTTGTTTTGCTAGTAAGATGTGCTTTCTCGACACCGAGTTTCAAACCCTCTTTCATATATTCTAAATAATGTTGCGTTTTTGCATAGTCTATTTTCGCTTTTTCAATATTTGAAGCGGTTGTAAGTCCATCAAAGATTTTATATTCTAGTCCAACAGCTAGAGTGTAATAATCCTTTGAACCGTTAATATTATTTATTTGATTGCCATTGTATCCATATTCTAAATGAGACCCAATCATTGGATAAGTAGCACTTTTTTCAAATTCTATTTTTGTTGCCATTGTTTTTGTATTTTGTTCCATCCATTTCAAATCATCTCTATTTGAAAGTGCTAAATTTTGAAGCACTTCAAGATTTTCTTCATTTGGCTTGATAGTTTTAAATTCATTTACCGCATCAATCTCTTTATCATTTGTGAGAAATTTTAGATAAGCAAGTGCTAAAGAGTATTGATTTTTAGAATCAAGCATCATCGTGTTGATTTTCATATCAAAAACTTCTGCTTGTTGAATATCGATATTTGTAGCATAACCCTCTTTGAACATCTCAGTTGCAAGATACACAAAAGCTTTTGAAGTCTCTTTTATTTTGTTTGTTGCTGTTATGAAATATTTTGCAGCAACTGCACCATTGTAAGCTTTGAGAACTTCAATTTGCAGTTGTTTTTCATCAAAATTGTATTTTGCTTCATTTGCTTTGACTTGAAGTTTTGACATCTCTTTTGCACTTTGGAGTTTGTATCCTGTAAAAATTGGGAGTTCGTAAGTGAGTTTTGTTTCAAAATTTGTTCGTGCATCTGCATGATTTAAATCATTTGGAGTAGTGGCTAATAATGTAGGCATACCAGCAGGCGTCATAAGTGCTGGATTAAAATCACTAAATCCAAAATCACCAAAAGTTGCTTCCCTTGCACTGAGTTTCATCCCAAAAACATTCATAGCATTATTTGAATTTGCAATATTTTCATTAAAAGTGAGAGTTCCTAACTCATATCCTCTTGCATTTCGGTAGTTTGCTTTACTTGTGTCTATATCTAATTTTTTTGCTTTAAGCTCTTTATTGTTATCAAGTGTTTTCAAAAGTGCTTCTTCAAAACTAATTTGACTTGCAAAAAGTGAGCTAGTCGTTAGCAAAAAGAGTAGTTCTTTTCTCAATGTGTGCCTCCTATAAGGTCAAGATAATCTGTAATTGTTTTTTTCAAATCATAATTTTTTGTACTAATACTAACAGTGAAAAAACCAATAATCGTATCAAAAATCAATCCACCATCAAAGTCTTGTGAGATTGTTTTGATGACAGAGATATATTTGTTTCGTAATTGTTCATGATAGTTTAATATAGTTTCAGTTGGTGAAGATAGAGTGACAATCAAAAATTGTTTATAGATCTCTTTTTGCATCGAAATCTTTTCATCATCACTCAAAAAAATCTCAAAAAGTGAAAAAAGCTTCTCTTTTGGTGTGTGATTTTGGTTATCGAAAGAGGTAAGATTGTTATCGTATTCCTCTTGCAAACACCCCATCAATTCCAAAATAATATCCTCTTTTTTTTCAAAATATTCATACACTGTCCCTTTCCCAATCCCAGCTTGTTTGGCAATAGCATTGACAGTAATATTTGAAAATCCATTTTTTGCAAAAAGTTCGCAACATGACTTTGCAATATTTTTTCTTTTGAGATCTTTCTTTATCATTGTATCCTTTCAACTATACCGACCAACGGTCGGAAAATGAAACTATAGAAAAATTCCCCTTAAAAGTGAATAAAAAAAGGTGGCATCTCTACCACCTTTTTGAAATCTTGTAAAGAAAAGATTTTTAGAATCTATAGCTTATAGAAGCTCTAAAATCTGTTGCTTTTTCAACAACATCTCCACCAGTTCCAGCCGTAAATGCTGCTTTTGCTGCTGCTATAGTGATTGGTTTTCCATCATCTCCAAAGAAACTATTACTTCCAGTGTAGTCATAGTCAATTTTTGTGTATCTAAGGTCAAAACTTAAAGCTTTATTGATTGGTTTTGTGTAGTACACTTCAAGTGCAGTTCCTCTAGCTGCTATTTTACTTCCAGTCATAGTATCTTCACCATAAGTTACAGCTCGCCAGTATTGACTTCCTTTATTCCACTCTACTCCTATTCTTCCATCTTCAGTTAAAAGACAAGGCATATTTGCCCCTAACCAAATTGATGTCCCCGTTTGGCTATTAGGACTTCCTAACATTCCTCCTTGTTCAGAACCAGTTGAAGTCATATGTGTGAAACTTCCTTTTGGTCTAGTTGTGCTTTGAGCCCAAGAAGCAAATACTTTAGTGTTATCCAAGAAATCATTTATCTCTTCACCAACACCTTCAGCTTTAAACATAATAGTAGCTAAATCCATATCCCCAAAACTTTGAAATTGTGGAGCATAAGCTGCAATATTAGCTGCTTTAGCTTTAGCAAAAGCAGCAGTTGTTGGTTGTGTACTTGGTAAATCTGTTCCATCAGCCCATTCTGTTGGACTTCCATTTGCTGGATTTGCAGTGTCTGGATTATACCCAGCAGCCACGAATCCAGCCATATTCATACTTGTTTGGTCAAACCCGATTAAATTCTCAGCTCTTGCCCAGTTTGTAGAAACACTATATTGTCCATTGTCATATGGTACAAATATAAATCCATACATATTGATATCTTTTGTTTTTGTTGTGCTTGAATAATCC
This sequence comes from Helicobacter pylori PMSS1, assembly GCA_945883785.1. GTDB lineage: Bacteria > Campylobacterota > Campylobacteria > Campylobacterales > Arcobacteraceae > CAIJNA01. Next base: position 4,492 of record CAMCYD010000012.1, on the reverse strand, counting down.
GCTGAATAATCAGACCCATCCTGTGAAAATCTTTGTTTCGCATTTGTTAAACCTCTACCAGTACATAGTTTCCACCACATCCCTTTGACACCAGTAATTTTATCAAGGTCAAATTTAGCACTAAGTCCATCAAACTCAACATTAACCGTATGAGAAAGGGGAGAATTTTCTTTTTGAGCTTCTCTCAAATTTACACCAAGTCCATCAGTTGATGGTCTTCTACCGATTGACATAGTCCAAGCTACTGGATTTCCCATAAAAGTATCATTCATATAGAGCCAGTAAGCTTCTTTTACTTTTAAAGTATTATCTGTTGCATTTTCATTTGTAACCCAGTCAAAGTCTGCATACCCTGGTTGTGTATTTGATTGACTATGATTTTCTGTATCCCCATATGCTTTTAAGTAAGAAAGTTTCCCTTTAAACATTGTGTTTACATCTGGTGCATAGCCCATATTTAACCAAAGTCTATTTGTTAATAAATCAGGATTTGATTTTTTAGCTCCACTTGCCATATCATAATGAATACTATCAAATGCAGTTCTAAAATCTACACTAAATTTAATATTGTCATTTCCATCATGTGCTTTTACTTCAGTTAAAGTTTTACTTGCTTGACTAAGTTGTTCCTCAAGTTTTGTGATTTTTGCTTCCATTTCACTGATTTTTGTATCTATATCTGCAGCCATTAAATTTGTTGTTGCAAGTGCTACAAAAGCCGAAAGAGTTATTATTTTTTTCATTTTTTTCCTTTTTTTTCATTCAATAAATTGAACTTTATTAAGAATAATTGTAAGCCTTTTAAACTTACATCATTCTGAATGTGATATTATTCTTTATTATGATTAGAATAAAAAAAGGGTCGGTTTAAACCCGACCCTTTCGCATATCTATCCAAAAATTAACAAGATGGAACATTTCCTGAATCACTTGCAAATTTATAGAAGAAATCATAGTAATGCTCTAAAAATTTATCATCAACATCTCCAGCTTTTGGACAAATAGTTTTGATTTCTTTTTCAAGTCCAGCACCGTTTCCGATTTTTTCCCATTGAGCTTGTGTATGTTTTGCTGCCATTTTAGCACCAGTCATTCCACAATCATCTTTTAATTTTTTAGCATATAATTTTTGACCTTTGTCAGCATTTGCTAAAGCACCTGTAGTAGCGAACCCTAGAGCTAAAGCTCCAACGAATGCAATTTTTAATAATTTCATCTTTTCTCCTTAATTTTTTTTAGAAAGAGATTGTATCAGAAAAATATTTAAAATCAATATTTATTCCCTTATTTTTTATCTTATTTCTCTCTTTTTTATCTTATTTTTTTTCGTGAAATAAATCTTTGAATAGTTCTTAATACAATAAAAACAAGATAAACAAATAATGTAAAGACGAGAGGATGAATAACACCTAAACCATAAGCACCAGCATTTTGTAAAGCTAAAATATGGTCAATTGGATGATGAATCCACTCTTTAAAATGCATTCCAATCGCTAGAAATAAAAAAATACCACCAAAAATCATTAATTCTTTTTTCAAAACTTTTCTCCTAAATTAATGGAAGTGGGACTTTGGCCCCGCATAAAAAGGCGAGGCTAAAGCCTCACTTCCAAAATGACTAAAATAAAAATACCCCAAACCGAAGTCTGAGGCAGAATATTAGCTTGTTAATACTAATTAAAGATTAAGCTCTACCAGAAAGCATTCCGTACATAGTCATTGGTTTCAATAAATAAACTTTCAATAACCAATAAATCCATCTTTCTTGTGTTGGATCAAGTGGGAACGAAGGAGCCATAACAGCACCTGGTCCAGTTGGATTCCATTTAAATTCAGCTAGCATAACTGTTCCGATATTTGTGATAAGTGGGCAAACTGTATATCCTTCATATTTAGCAGTCATCTCTTTTCCTTCCATCAATGATACTAAGTTTTGACAAACTACAGAATATTGTTTTCTAGCACTTCCTCCTGTTTTACCAAGCGGAACAGCAGCAACATCACCAAGTGCAAATACATTTGGGAAAGTTACATGTTGCATTGTTTCTTTGTTTACAGGCACCCAACCTTTATCGCTTCCAAGTGCTGATTTTGCAATCTCGTTTGGAGCCTTTTCTGGTGGAATAACATGACAGAAATCATATTTCATATCAACTAATTCTGTTTTTGTAATCATTTCAAATTCTTCAAGGTCCTTATCATAAGCACCTTTCTCTTCCCAATGTTTTTCAAACTTAGCTACTTTATTTGCTAAATCTACTCCTACAAATTTATGATTATAGCTTACATTTACTCCTCTAGTTTTCATTTGACCTTCAATAGCAGTATGATATTCAGGAACACCAAATAATTTCCCACCATTTGTAGTAAATTGAAGATCAGCATTTGCTCTTGCATCTGCTTCAACTAATCTAGCATTTGTAAGGTTTACCATTTTCTTTTGAGCTCCACCACATTTAAAAGGTGTGTGAGGCTCTGGGAAAAGACCAGTTACTTTTTTACCAGATTTTGAATCAGCTATAAATTTTTGCATTTGTGTCCAAGTGTCTGGTGCACCTTCTGCGAAATAAACAGAACAAATTCCATTTTGTCCTAAGATTTTTCTAGCTTTTACTGCATCGTTTTTATCTAAAGTATATACTTCACCAACTTCTTCAAGACCTTTAATCATCCCATAATCATTTACTAAACCAGTTGCAATGATTAAGAAATCATATTTAATTACTGTTCCGCCAGCAGTTTTTAATTCATTTGCAGTCGGATTAAATTCTACAGCTTTATCTTGAATCCATTTCACACCATTTGGCATAAAATCTTTTGTTTCGTAAGTAATACTATCTTTTGTCCAAAGACCACCACCAACAAGAGTTTGTCCTGGTTGGTAAGAAACAGAATTAGGATTTGGCTCGATAACAGTAATGTCAGGATTTGAAAGAGAGTGTGTTAGTTTTGCAGCCGTTGCAACACCAGACAATCCACCACCAACAATAACTATTTTCCCTTTAGCATCACTAGCTTTTAATGTAGTAGCAGCCTCGGCTTCAGTACCACCAATCATTAAACCAGCTCCACCGAGACCCATCATTTTAAGAGCATCTCTTCTTGATATTCCATGTTCTTTAAGAATAGAGTCTATTTGCTCCAAATCTTGTTTCATATTTCTATTGTTTAGCATTTTATTTCCTTGTCATTTGATTTCCAAAAATATAACGAATAATTTATAAGTGGGAACTTAAATGTAAGTTTTGTAAATAAATAATAAATATAAGCAGAATTAATACATTAATACTTATTTGCTATTGTATTGATTGAAACTTGATGCTAAATCAAATTATAGTGACAATACTACTGGCTTTCTAACCTCCAATTAAGTTTTATTTAACTACAATCCCGTCCTGTTTCTATAGCTAAAGAGAAGTTTTTATAAAATTTACTTTTTAATTTTATAAAGAGTTGGTGCAAATCCAGAAGGTTTAAAGCTCAACAATCCAAAATTGGGAGCTTGTAAGCACCTGTAGATTCAGAATATTTTTGAAGGACGGTTACTATGAAAGTAAGAGCTTCAGTTAAGAAGATGTGTGACAAATGTAAAATTGTCAAGAGAAGAGGTATCGTAAGAGTAATCTGCGAAGTAAAAAAACATAAACAAAGACAAGGATAAGCAATGGCAAGAATTGCTGGTACAGACTTACCAAACAAAAAGAGAATGGAATATGCTTTAACTTATGTGTTCGGTATAGGTTTACATACATCAAGATTGATATTAACTGCAACTGGTATTGATTTCAATAAAAGAGCAAATGAGCTGACTGAAGATGAAGCGGCTGCTATTAGAAATGAAATTCAAGCAAACTATATGGTTGAGGGTGATTTAAGAAAAAAAGTAGCTATGGACATTAAAGCTTTAATGGACTTAGGAAGCTATAGAGGAATAAGACATAGAAAAGGGTTACCTTGTAGAGGGCAAAAGACAAAAACTAATGCTAGAACAAGAAAAGGTAAGAAAAAAACTATCGGTGCAGCAGCTAAGAAATAGAGGATAAAAAATTATGGCAAAAAGAAAAGTAACTAGAAAAAAAGTTGTAAGAAAAAATATTGCTGATGGTATAGTACATATTGCTGCAACATTTAACAATACAATGGTTACAGTAACTGACAATGCAGGAAATACAATTTCTTGGGCAAGTGCTGGAAATCTTGGTTTTAAAGGTAGTAAAAAATCTACACCGTTCGCAGCTCAAGCAGCAGCGGAAAGTGCTATAGCAAAAGCTATTGAGCATGGGATTAAAAATGTAGGTATCAAAGTACAAGGACCTGGTTCTGGACGAGATACAGCCGTTAAGGCAATTGGTTCAACAGAAGGTATTACAGTTAAATGGTTTAAAGATGTTACTCCTTTACCACATAACGGTTGTAGACCTCCTAAACGAAGAAGAGTGTAAGGAGTAAAGCATGGCAAGATATAGAGGACCTGTAGAAAAATTAGAAAGAA
>CAMCYD010000011.1 GCA_945883785.1 Helicobacter pylori PMSS1 | reverse complement strand
GCATCTCCAAAATGATAAGTTTGCCAGTCCCAAAGATGGACAATCTTCCCATCTTTGATGTGAATTCTAGCAAATCTATCAACCGTATCACTCTTATCATCGATTAAGACACAGTCATCTTTCCACCCCTCACAAAAGATTGAAATCTCTCTGTCAATGAGTATTTGTAATTTTCGCTTTTCCATAAATTTTCCTTTGTTGTTTTCAAAAAGTAAGCCTTAGCTTTTTTTATCGTATCAAGTGTTATCACAGTCAATACCTTATTTCCATCGTATATTATCACATCTTTACCGCTCAAAGCTACCGTCCTGTTAGGCTCATCAATATGATGTTCCAGTCTATCTTGCTTATTCATAGCCCTCACTAGCTCTTTTTGCCTAGTTTTGGAGATGATTTGATGAAAATATTATCTTTGGAGTAAAAAACTACAGCGAATAATATTAGATGAACGAATCTACAATTTCAGCAGTCTTCAAAGTTTTAGATGTGAACTTTGGATATTTTTGGGAGGCTGAAATGATAAAATATCACTGCTCTGATTAACCACGAAATATAAAAATTTTGGCTAAAATGTTTTTTCTTAAAAATATCAAAAAGGGACATAATGTTTCAAAAATTAGACAATAATAACGATAAAAATCTTAAATTTATGATGTTAAGTGCTTCGGTACTTATCGGTCTTTTTATCTATACCAGCATCAAAAGTGACAATGTTATGCAAAATGGGAGCTATTTTATAGGGATAGTTTTTTTATTACTTTTAATGGTTTTGGCTTTTTATTTGAATAAATACAAAGAGAAAGTCAGGGCGATGATTCCAGCTAATAAATTTCAAGCTGAACTTGAAATTGCTAAGAATGAGCCACAAAAAGAGTCTGTGTCTCAAACTGTTCAAAGTTCACATATTGAGCCAATAGTTTCAAATATAAAATTTAGTGATATTGCAGGGATTGAGTCGATTAAAGAAGAACTTGAGGAGATTGTTGATTTTTTAAATAATCCAAAAAAATATACTTCATTTGGGGTCACTCTCCCAAAAGGTGTTTTGCTTGTAGGACCTCCAGGGGTTGGAAAAACACTTATTGCACGAGCGGTTGCTGGGGAAGCGGATGTGCCGTTTTTTTACCAAAGTGGGGCGAGTTTTGTCCATATTTATGTAGGGATGGGAGCTGTTAGGGTAAAAGAGCTTTTTTCAAAAGCAAAATCTATGGCACCAGCTATTATTTTTATAGATGAGATTGATGCTGTTGGAAAAAGTAGAAGTGGTGGAAATAACGATGAGAGGGAAGCAACTTTAAATGAACTTCTGACTCAAATGGATGGATTTGATGGGCAAAATGGGGTTATTGTTATCGCTGCTACCAATAAAATTGAGGTGCTTGATGAGGCACTTTTACGAGCTGGACGATTTGATAGAAGGGTATTTTTATCATTGCCATCACTAGCAGATAGGGTAAAAATACTTAAACTCTATACGAAAAATAAAAATATTGTTTTTGATATTGAAAAATTAGCGAGTGAAACAAGTGGCTTTAATAGTGCAGCTTTGGCAACACTTGTCAATGAAGCTCTTTTAAATATGATAAAACGAGGGGATATCTCCTTACTTGAAGAGGATATCAGTATCGCAAAACAAAAAGTGCAGTTTGGGAAAAAACAACTCAATATTTTGTGTGAAACTCAAAAAGATATTTTAGCAACATACCAAGCGAGCAAAGCTTTCGTGATACAAAAAAAAGTTTCCCTTTTTGATGATGGGATAAGTGATGAATCGTGTGAATATCCTAGTAAAACTGATTTAAAAAATAAAATAAAAGGGTATCTAGCTGGAAGTATTGGGGTGGAGATAGCTAAAAATGAACCTTATGCGGTTTTTCCAAATGAGTTAGCAAAAGCAAAAGAGATAGCAAACGATATGGTGGAAAAATTTGGAATGGGAAAAGAGAGTGAAGAGATACTCCAAGAGGTGAAAACGGAACTAAGAGTTCTTCTCTCTTCAAATCACGAAGAGATAGCAAGACTAAAAGCTATGATGATAAAGGATGAAGTGATTGTTTTTTAGTGGTTTTTCTTTAACAAACGAAAGTGAAATTTTTGATGAGTATCGTATCAAAAATGAGGTAACGGTATCTGCTTTTAGTTATGGATGTATCAAGTTAATCGAAAATATTTTAAATGGCACATATGAGCGTGAACCTTTCAAAAAAAGAATAGATAAAATCCAGCTTTTCTCCCCTGCATATTTTAATGATAAAGATGAAAAATTTAAACGGTTGCAGTTGATGTTTTTTAAAAAAAAGAGTGAAACATATTGTGACGATTTTTTAAAAAACTGCGGGTTTGATGAAGTTGATAAAGGTAAATATTTTCAAATGGGAACTTTTGGAGAGTTACAAGAGTTGCTTTATTATGAATGGGATGAAGAGAAAATGGAGAGGCTAAAAGCTAAAAATATCATAATTGAAACCTATCTTGGAGAGGATGATACAATCATAAACTCACAAGCGGCACTTGCTTTTTTTAGACAATTTGGAGATGTTTACTTTATAAAAGGGGCGAACCATAATCTATCATTGAATCGATAAATTAGATTTGTACTACTTTATTTCTACCACTATTTTTCGCTTGATATAAAGCGATATCAACCCTTTTTAGCAATTCACTTTTTGTATCTTCCTCTTTAAATTCTGTAATTCCAAAGCTTACAGTTACATTGTCTTTGAGGGTAGGTACGAGGGAAGTGTTGTTGATAAGTTCTCTTAATTGCTCAATTTTTGCAAATCCTTCATTGATAGGGGTTTCAGCTAAAACTATCATAAATTCCTCTCCTCCCCATCTTGCTAATATATCTGTATCTCGTAGATATTTTTTGACTAAATTTGAAAGATTTTTTAACACTTCATCGCCAATATCATGACCATAACTATCATTAATATTTTTAAAATAATCAATATCAAACATAGCTATTGAAAATGGGTGGTTATATCTTGTCGCACGATTTATCTCTTTTCTTAAAAAATCATTGAAATATTGTCTATTATAAATTCCAGTTAAAGAATCGTGATTTGCTTGATATTGAAGGAGATCAGATTGTGATTTTAAAGCAGTAATATCATTTAAAGATAAGATAAAATGTTTTCCATTGTATTCATAAATACTAATATTGAGCTTGAAAATTGAAATTATTCCTTTAAAATTTTTCATTTTAACAAAAACATCAGTATTACTAGATGAATCTATACCTGATAAACAACACATATCCTCTAAATTATCACTGTAATAATACCCATCTTCCTTTATAAAAATAGTGCAAACAGAACCAATCTTACTTTTTAATTCCCCCAAAGAAGAAAATCCTAAAAAGTCTAAAAATCTTTTATTTATAGTATGAATGCCATTTCCATCTGAGACCGCGATAAGGCTATCTTGAGAATCCAAAATAGAATTAAGTTCAAATGTTTGTTCTTTTACTTTGTGTAAAAGTTCACTATTTAATTGTTCTAGACTTTTTCGTAAAATTCTACTTTCCGCCGCTTTCACTATAGTTTTCATCAGTTTTTTTAAATCTATCGGTTTTAAAGTATAACCATTCACACCTAAGTCAATAGATTGTTGAAGAAAATGTACTTCAGTATATGCTGTTGTGATAGTAATTGGAAAAGAATGGTCTTTTTCTCTTATTTTCTTAATAAGACTAATACCATCCATTTTTGGCATATTTATATCTGTTACGATAATATCAAAATCTCCGACTGAATCAAATAATTCAAGTGCTTCAAGACCATTTTCTGCACATACTACCTCTTTACAAACACTTCGTAATACATCTGAAGTAATTTTTTGAATATCAAGTTCATCTTCAACATAAAGGACCTTGATACTTTTTAAAAGGGCTATCTCCTCTTGTGTCATTTACTTACTCCTCTCTACCAAATATCAAAAGAGCATTTTTTAAATCCTCTTTTGTATCAATTCCAAAACTTTTTGAAGATACTTTAACCATAGCAATCTTTTTACCGCAAGAAATAGCTCTTAATTGTTCCAATTTTTCAATATTTTCTAAACTCGAAGTTTCAAAAAGACAAAATTGATTGAGACTTTTTTTTGTAAAGCCATAAATTCCAAGATGTCCAAAATAAGATACACTTGTGTAATGGTCTCTATTGTATGGAATTTTACTTCTTGAAAAATAAATAGCATCGCCATTATTGTCAACCACTACTTTTACATGATTTGAATCATCCGCCAATTCACTATTGATATCTTTATAAAGACTTACCATTGTGAACTCTTCTTGTGAACTTTTTACGCTATCAATCACAGCTTTTACAACTTCTGGTTCAATAAACGGTTCATCAGCTTGTACATTGATGATAATCTCATCATCTTTTAGCCCTAAAATATTTGAAGCTTCATTGATTCTATCTGTTCCACTTTGATGCGATTCACTTGTCATAACGGCTTTAATATTGTATTTTTTTGCTAACTCTATAACTTCTTGTGAATCGGTAGCTATTACCACATCATCCAATGCTTCTACCCTTTTTGCTGTTCGTATAACCATAGGAAGTCCTAATATATCGGCCAATATTTTATTTTCAAAACGACTGCTTTTTAGTCTTGCAGGTATTATTATCATTCTTCTAACGCTCCTATTGGTAGTGATACTTTAAATTTAACCCAATCATCATCAAAATTTTCAACTTCTATTTTTCCTTTGAGATGAAGTTCTATGATAATTTTACAAGTATAAAGACTTAAACCAACACCATTTCTCTCATCTTTTGTACTAAAATAAGGGGTAAAAATCTTATCTATTATATCAGCTGGAATTTGTCCACCATTATTTGAAATTTCACAAATTATTTTATTATTGACTTGGTAGGTTTTTATTTTGATAATACCATCTGATTTTCTTTCAATTTGTTCTTTCGCATTTATCAAGATACTAGAAAGTGCAGATGCTAATTCTTTTGGATAGGTTCTAAATGTTTTTGTCTCTTCATGCTGTTCTTTTAAACATTCTTTCTCATAAAGGTCAGCAAGTTGAATGGCATCAAGAAATATATCTTTAATATGTCGTTGCTTCTTGGTTCCTCTTAGTTCAGTTACTGACTGAAAATTATTGATGATATTTGATAATTTTTCTGTACTTGCTGATATACTTTCTAGTCTTTCTTTGATGTAATTTTTATCAAATGTATCACTAAAATCAAGTTCAAATGCCAATCCTTGAGCTTCAAGTGAGATGATATTAAGTGGTTGTCTCCATTCATGAGCTACCGTTCTCATAGTTTCTGTCATAATAGCAAGTTTTTCTTCTTCATCCATAAGTTTTTCTTGCAAAACATTTTTATTTTTTTGAAGTATTATTTCACTTGTCGTATCCATCATAACAGCATCATGACCAACAACATCACCATATTTATTTTTTACAGGCTTACAAGCAATATAAACAAAAAAATTTGTCCCATCCGCTTTATTAAGAACGATGTTTCCAATCCAACTTTTTCCATTTTTAATAGTTTCAACAAACTCAACAATAGTCTCTTTTGGCGTTTGGTTACTAATTATTTTTGCGTATGATGAGTAAATAAGTTTTTCGTAAGCATATCCTGAAAGTTTGCAAAAAGCATCACTTGCTTTTGTAATATTCCCATTTTTATCTATATGAAATTGGATGATGAATTGATTGATTAGTTTTTTTTCTGTTACCTCTAAAGTAATGTCACTTGCATTAATAACGAACATTTTTTTGTTTAACATTAACTTGATATATATGTCAATATAGACTATTCTATTGTCTTTTCGAAGGCATCCAATAGTAAGATGATTTTTGTATTCATTTTGCTGATTTTCTTTTAAAAGTTCTATAAATGAATCTTTTGATTTTGGAAGAACCAACTCCAAAAGCTTCATAGAAAGCAATTCCACTTCTGTGTAGCCAAAAAATGGAGAAAATGCTTTATTGATATATTTGAAATTTGAGTCTAAATCTATAATCCCAATGCCATTCCAAGAGCCATTAATCATCTCTTTTAAAATATTATTTTGATTTTTTATAGCATCAATACTATCTGTCTTGTTTGGCACTTCAACCCTTTTCAAATTTTAATTGGTATTAATTCTAACATAACAAGCTTAAAAAATAAATACATATCAAAATTCTATTTTAGTATGTATTTATTAGTTAATTTGGTATTATTTGACAACGAAACACAAATCTCAAGAGACAGGGCTTGGACTTCATATGACATACAATCTTGTAGTGCATGGGATGGGTGGGAAAATAGAAGTTGCAAATGCAACATATTTGATAGAGGGTAAAGAAGAAAAAGGGGCTTTATTTACTATCTCCTTGCCGATGAAAAAAGATATAAAAGATTAAATTACATAAAGGAACAGATTGAAAACACTTACTATTATTGACACTTTTGGATTTTTATTTAGAAGTTATTTTGCATTGCCACCACTCAAATCAAAAAGTGGATTTCCTACTGGGATGATTACTGGATTTATGAATTTTATCGCGAGTATTGGGAAAGATTTTCAGACTGATTATCTTATTTTTGCCCTTGATAGCAAAGGGGATAGTTTTAGAAAAGAGATTTACAATGAGTACAAAGCTCATCGTCCTGAAGCTCCTGAAGATTTAAGAAAACAACTCCCTGTTGTGATAGATTTGATAGAGAAGATGGGGTTTATAGTCGCTTCAAAAGTGGGATATGAGGCTGATGATATCATCGCTTCACTTTGCCTCGATGCGAAAAAGAATAATATTAAAGTACAAATCGTAAGTCACGATAAAGATTTGTATCAACTTATCGATGAAACCACTTTTATGTTTGACCCAATCAATAGAAAAAAAGTCACTGATAATGAGTGTTTTACAAAATATGGTGTCCATGCTTCAGAGTTTGTGGACTACCAATCGCTTTTGGGTGATAGTGCTGATAATGTCCCAGGGGTAAAAGGGGTTGGTGCAAAAACAGCAATGAGTTTGATAAGCGAATTTGGAACGATTGAAAATCTCTATGAAAACATAGATAAAGTGGAAAAACCAAGATGGAAATCGTTGCTTTTAGAAAATAAAGAGATGGCATTTATCAGTAAACAACTGGTGACTTTACACCCTGAATGTATCACCTTTGAGGAGTTTTCTTGTCTTTTAGAGGATATGACTTTGCCTTTAGAAAATCCTATTTTAAAAGTGGCTGATATTTTGCGAGGGTACGATATGCACAATATCATCGCTAAGGTGCAAAAAGAGGGGACAAGTTATAAAACTATTATCCCTAAAGATTATGTTGAAAAAGAAGAGGTGATTTTAAAAGTTGATAAAAATATCAAATATGAGCTTGTAACCGATGGAAAAATTCTTATGGATATAGTTAATAATATTCCAAAAGAAACTATCGTAGCTTTTGATACCGAAACAACTGGACTTGATAGTTTGAGTGAAAAGATAGTTGGATTTTCGTTTTGCTATGATGAAAAACACTCCTATTATGTGCCGATTGGACATTTTTATTTGGGTGTTGGGGAGCAAGTGAGCAAAGATGCCGCAAAAAAAGCTATCGAGATATTAAGTCATCATAAACTTGTGGTGCATAATTTTAAATACGACTATGAGATAATCAAACAAAATTTTAATATCGAACTTGAACTATTTGCCGATACGATGATAATGTCGTGGTTGGTTGAAAGTGATAAACCAGTTGGACTTGATAAATTAGCACTCAAACATTTTTCCCATGAGATGATAGCTTTTAAAGATGTAGTAAAAAAAGGGGAAGACTTTTCAAATGTGGAGCTAGATGTTGCTTGTAAATATGCTGCTGAAGATGCTTATATCTGTTTTATATTATTTCAAAAGTTTAATAAACTTTTTCAAAGTGAACCTGAACTTATCAAAATATCACAAGATTTAGAATTTCCATTTATAAAAGTGTTGAGCTATATGCAAGAAAATGGGATAAAAATAGATATTGCAAAACTTGAAGATTTAAAAAAAGTTAATAAAATCTATCTTGACAAACTTACCAATGAGATATATGAACAAAGTGGAATGACATTTAATATCAACTCTCCAAAACAGTTAGGAGAAGTTCTCTTTACACATCTTAATCTTCCAACTGCCAAAAAAACTCAAACAGGATTTAGTACAAATGAGCAAGTTTTAGAAGGTCTAAAAGATGCTCATATTGTGGTATCTAAGTTGCTTGATTATCGAGAAGCATTTAAACTGCAAAGCACTTATATTGAGCCACTTTTAGAGCTAGGAGCTAGTAAAGAAGATAATCGAATCCATACCTCATTTTTACAAACAGGAACCGCAACAGGAAGACTCAGTAGTAAAAATCCAAATCTTCAAAATATCCCTGTAAGGAGCGTTGCTGGAAGAGAGATACGAAATGCTTTTATAGCTGAGGTTGGGCATAAACTTGTCAGTGTCGATTACTCTCAAATTGAGCTTAGATTACTTGCCCATTTTAGTAAAGATAAGGCACTTTGTGAAGCTTTTTTTGATGGTGCTGATATTCACTTGCGAACTGCTTTACATATTTTTGGTGAAGCAGAAGCCGAACAAAAAAGAAATATTGCGAAATCGATTAACTTTGGACTTTTATATGGGATGGGTGCAAAAAAACTTGGCGATACTTTGGGGATTAGTGCAAAAGAAGCAAAAACTTATATCGATAAATATTTTGAAAGTTTTACCGATATCAAAAAGTTTTTAACAAGCATAGAAGATGAAGCGATGGAAAAAGGATATATCACAACTTTAATAGGTCGAAAAAGAAAATTTGACTTTAAAAATGCTACACCAATGCTCAAAGCTGCATATTTAAGAGAAGCAGTGAATGCTGTGTTTCAAGGAAGTGCAGCTGATTTAATCAAACTTTCGATGGTAAAAATCTTTCAAAAATACAAAAATAATCCCCATATGAAGATGCTTTTACAAATCCACGATGAACTTATTTTTGAGATAGAAGATGAGTATGTTTATGAGATAACAAAAGATATCAAAATGATTATGGAAGATATTTATAAACTCGGTGTTCCACTTAAAGTAAGTGTCAATATTGGCGATACTTGGGGTGATTTGAAGTAGTGAGATAACAACTACTCAAATTTAGAAAATGATTGTTTTAATTTCTGGCGAAAAATCTAAAAATTATAAAATTATATAGTATAATGGTAAATATTTTAATACTAAAGAGATAAGATGAAAAAAAGAACCTTAGAATCAATACTCAAAATCGCCCTTGATACTTTCCCTGTAGTGCTTTTAAATGGTGCTAGACAAGTTGGAAAATCGACACTTGCACTTGAAAAGTTTAAAAACTACCTTACTTTTGATGATGGGGAACTTCGCCTTTATGCCAAAGAGAATCCAAAAGGTTTTTTGAAAAATCTTGAACTTCCTATTTGCCTTGATGAGATTCAAAAAGTTCCAACACTCTTGGAATATATCAAGATGCATATCGACTCAAATAGAGTAAATGGGGATTTTTTACTGACAGGAAGTAGTAATGTGCTAGACCATAAAGAGAGTAAAGATACCCTTGCAGGAAGGCTTTGTGAATTGCGACTTCATCCACTAAGCTCAAAAGAGAAAAACGATAAGAGTGATGAAAATATCATAGAAAAGCTACTTAGTCGTGATTTTAAACTTCCAAAAAAAGATTACACTGATGAGGTGTATCAGCATATCTTAGATGGTGGGTATCCTGAAATTTTAGAACTTAAGGGGCTTTCAAAAGAGCTATGGTTTAAATCCTACATAGCAACTTATATCGAAAGGGATGCGAGGGATTTGGCTGATATTAGGGATATTGATAGTTTTATTAAATTTGTAAATATTCTAGCTTCAAGAAGTGGCACAATCCTCAATAAATCAAGTCTAAGCAACGATATAGGGATAAAAGATATCACAACAGAAAACTATCTCTCAATCATAAGCCGTATCTATCAAGCTACACTTTTAAAACCATACTTTGTAAATATAGGCAAACAGTTTGTCAAATCTCCAAAAGTGTTTTTTAATGATACTGGTGTGCTTTGTAGTTTGCTTCGTATCAACTCAAAAGAGCAACTTTTAAGCTCACCATACAGTGGACAAGTTTTTGAAACTTTTGTATTTTGTGAACTTCAAAAACATCTCTCTTATTTGCAAGCATCCTCACAAATGTTTCACTACAGAACCAATGATAAAAAAGAGATAGATTTCATAATAGAGATAGAGAATCAACTCCTAGCTATCGAGGTGAAACAAAGTAGTAGTGTCACTAAAGAGGATTTCAAACATATCATAGATTTGCAAACAAGATATGACAAAAAAACTCTTGGTGTGGTTTTTTATAATGGGGAGATGGTGACCCAGTTTAGTGATGATTTGGTGGCTATTCCGATTGGGATGTTTTTGTGATGAGCAATATTCTCAACGACACAAAAAGGACAAATCAAAACCTTATAGGCTTCCGTCCAATCTCAAATGAAAAGGAAAACAAAAAATAGTAATTGTTTTGTAATACGACAATACTACACTTTTAAAAAAAGTGGAGTATGTTATGATAGATGTAAAAAAAGAGATTCAAAAAAAGTTTCCAAAAATTGATACAAAATTGCCTATTTTCAAGAAGTCTATTTTTCAGATAGCAAAAAAACTTATCCACGAAGATAAAATCAATACCTTTTTAAAAGAAAATAAAGAGCTTTATGGATTTGAATTTGTAGATGCAACTTTAGATTATTTTGGGGTTGATTTTAGTTTTCAAAGCAACGAAATTGAAAATATCCCATCATCTGGAAGAGTTGTTATCATAGCAAATCATCCTCTTGGAGCACTAGATGCTCTTTGTTTACTCAAACTTGTAAGTAGGGTGCGAAAAGATGTCAAAATAGTTGCCAACGATTTTTTAGGAGGGATTGAAAATATCGATTCACTTCTTATTAAAATAGATAATTTTAAATCAAAACAAAGCAAAGAAAATATACAAAAAATTTATAAGGCTTTGGAAAAAGAGGAAGCGGTTATTATCTTTCCAGCTGGTGAAGTGAGTAGAATCACACCAACAGGGGTAAAAGATGGAAAATGGGAGAGAGGATTTTTGAAATTTGCCAAAAAAACAAAAAGCCCAATTTTGCCTATTTTAGTGGATGGGAAAAACTCAAAAACATTTTATACTGTATCACTTTTAAATAAAACATTTTCAACAATTTTACTTTCCGATGAGATGTTTAAACAGCAAAACAAGATTGTAAACCTTAAAATTGGTGGATTGATAGAGTATGAAAATATTCTACCACCTCATGTTTCGCTCGATGCTTTACCAAAAATGTACAAGAAACATCTTTATGGTTTGAAAAAAAATAAAAACCAATTTTTCAAAATTTCAAGTGGGATAGCTCATGGGGAAGATAGAAAAAGTATCAAAAAGGAGCTTAAAAATAGTGAACTTTTAGGCTCTACAAATGATGGGAAAAAGATTTATCTCTATACTTGTATAGCTGATAGTGTTGTATTAGAAGAGATAGGAAGGCTCAGGGAGATTAGTTTTCGAAAAGTTCAAGAGGGTGTCAATAAAAAAAGAGATACAGATAAATATGATAAATACTATAAACATATCGTTCTTTGGGATGAAGAGGAACTTGAAATTGTAGGAGCTTATAGAATAGGGATTGCAGAGGATATTTATGAGGAATATGAATTTGGTGGATTTTATGCAAATACACTTTTTAAATTTCAAAAAGATTTTTTACCATTTATGGAAAATTCGATAGAGCTTGGAAGAAGTTTTATCCAACCAAAATATTGGGGGACAAGAGCCTTAGATTATCTTTGGTATGGGATAGGTGCTTATCTTAAAAAAAATCCACAAATAAAATATATGTATGGACCAGTGAGCCTTAGTGGCAGTTTTCCTCAATATGCAAAAGAGCTTATGATTGATTTTTATAGTAATTATTTTAAGGGGACAAACAAGCTAGTAGAAGCAAGAAATCCATTTGAATATGAAACAAAAGATATTGCTTTGGAAAATAACTTTTCATTCAAAGAATATGAAAAAGATTTTAAGATTTTAAAAGATAAGCTCAAAAATATAGATTTAAGTGTTCCAACTCTTTATAAACAATATAGTGAACTTTGTGAAGAGGGTGGAGTGAAATTTTATGGATTCAATATTGACCCTGATTTTAAAGATTGTGTAGATGGATTTATTGTAGTTGAAATTGCAAAAATAAAAGAAAGTAAAAAAGAAAGATATATAAAGTAAGCACTTCTACCTCATTTAATTATTTTATTTGGGATAGAATACTATTAAGTGTCTCCAGCTAATTAGTTGGAGACACTTAATGGCTTATTGTTTGATTTGGTATTATTTTAGTCCAATATTTTTAAGTGTCCCCCGTTTCATAAAAAAATAATTCAAGAAAGTAAAGAAGATAAAAATGCAATTACAAAATAGATTTGAAAGATGTCAAATGCTTTTTGGCGATAATTTTTCTAAAATTCAAAATGCTAAAATTATAATACTTGGTGTTGGTGGTGTTGGTGGATATGCTCTTGATTGCTTATATCGTAGTGGTATAACTGATATCACTATTGTAGATTTTGACACCTTTGACATCACAAATCAAAATAGACAAATAGGAAGTGATGCAGTTGGACAATCTAAAATAAATCATCTCCAAAGTCTTTACCGAGGGGTACAAATCATAAACCAAAAGATTGATATAGAGTGGGTGGAAAAGACTGATTTGAGTGAGTATGATTTGATTTTGGATGCCATTGATGATGTGAAGCCAAAAGTAGAACTTATTAAAAAGTATTATAAAAACATTATCTCTTCTGGTGGGAGTGCAAAAAAAATAGACCCTACAAAAATTGAGTATATTTCTCTTTGGAAGACGACAAATGATCCATTCTTGAGGAAAATTAGAACTATGCTTAAGAAAGATAAGTTCGATAAAAATTTTAAAGTAATATTTAGTAGTGAAGTTCCAAAAATTGTTTCAAAAGGTTCTTTTGTAGGAGTAACAGGAGCTTTCGGACTTACTATGTGCAGTGTCGCAATCGACAGGATAACAAAAAGCTAATTTGTTTTTGGAGCTTGTTTGATAGTTTGCAAATATCTTTCAAGAATAATTTTAGCAGCGATACTATCAATTCTCCCGTCCCTTTTATGTTTTATTTGACCTCTAGTAAGCTCTTCTGCTTCAATAGAGCTCATATTTTCCTCTTGAAAAATAATCTCTTTGCTAAATTCTAAAAGTGCAGTAAAATGTTTGATTCGATTTTGCATATCAATGTTCGCACCTGGAGTTCCAACTACGAGAATATCAATTTCCCACTCTTGCAAAAAAGCATCGGTATCCTTTGAGGCTTGATTTCTATTTTTTCTCATAATCGCATTTTGAGGTGTTACGATTCCTAGTCCTACAGAAATAGCAACACCAATTCTTTTCAATCCAACATCAATTGAAGCATACTTTTTATTCGACATCCAACAATCTATCTTCCATGATTTCAATAGCTTTTTCTAAACTTTTTGTATCAAGTTTAAAGTTTTTAGCCATTTCTATGGCTTTATCAATAGCTTTGCTACTCAGTGGTTCTATTGGATTGCAAAGAATTTTAATAACACTCAAAACCTGAGCATGTTTTATAAACTTTGGATCACATTTACTTAAGTCATTTACGGCTAGAATGACTGAAATAAGTTCATCTTTTAATTTCCATTGCTCAAAGATGGATCCAGTGACTTCAGTTGAAGTCATGGTAAAAAGTTGTTTTTCAATTTCTGGTATTTTTGTGAAATCTTTTTTGATAGCATCATAAAAACTACCAGTTATTTTGTATTCTCTAGCCAAATCAGACAATACAAATTGTCCAGTTTCTTGAAGAAAAACAGGCAATAACAATTCTTCTTTTAGTTTATAATCCCAAGCACCAACCCATTTATTTAGAATGTTTGATGACATATTTGCAAGATCCAAAAATTGGTCAGAGGAGAGACCATATGCATCAAGAGTTGTGTTTAATGTACTTTTTACGGCACTTCCAAACGCAATAGAAAGGGTGAAATTTATCCCAATAAGCTCAACTGCTTTTTTTGTTGTTTCAACTTTATGTCTAAAACCAAACATAGCTGAATTAGCAACTTTGAGCAAAGTAGCCATAATCAAAGGATCTTTTTCAAGTATCTTTAATAATTCAGATATTTCTTGAACATCTTTTCTTTTAAATTCTTGAAGCTCCATAACTGTTTTTGGTAAAGGAGGTAGGGCATCAATTTTTTTCGAAATATAGTTAATCATTTTTAAGTTCCAAATTTAAGATAAGGATTCATAGTTAAATCCTATAAATACTGTTTTAATAATATACTAAAATCACTTAAGGGCTACTCCAAAATTTATAAAATAATGATAAAAAATAAAAAAAAAGATTGTTACTATTTTAAAACTCTAATGTGTTATAATCACTAGAAATTATAAATTAGGACTTATTATGTCGAATAAACAAATACTAAAAAATACAAATGCAGAAATTTTAAATCAATTTAATGCTTCACTCATGTTTGATAAAAAACTGTATGCTCAGGATATAAAGGGGAGTATTGCTCATAGTAAAATGTTGGTTTTGCAAGGGATTATTACGATTGATGATCAAGAAGCTATAGAAAATGGACTTTTACAGATAAAAGAGGAGATAGAAAAGGGTATTTTTAGTTGGAAAATTGAAGATGAAGATATTCATATGGCTATTGAAAATCGTCTCAGTCAAATAATCGGAGCGGCTGCAGGAAGACTCCATACGGCACGAAGTAGAAATGATCAAGTAGCAACAGATTTTACTTTGTATGTGCAAGATAAAACTTTGGATATCAAAGAGAAACTCAAAAAACTGATTGAAGTTTTAGTTGATATTGCTTCAAAACATAGTGAAACTCTCATCCCTGGTATGACACATCTCCAACATGCTCAGCCTATAAACTTCGGTTTTCATATGTTGGCTTATGCAAATATGTTTAAAAGAGATTTTGAAAGATTTGCAAGTAGCTATGAAAGAAATAACTATTCACCTTTAGGAAGTGCTGCCCTTGCAGGAACTCCACACAATATTGATAGATTTAAAACAGCTGAACTTCTTGGATTTACAGCACCTTCAAATTGTGCATTAGACAGCAGTAGTAATAGGGATTTTGCTTTAGAGATTTTATTTAATATTGCAACTTCTATGATGCATATTAGCCGTATCTCTGAAGAGCTTATCTTATGGTCTAGTTATGAATTTGGTTTTGTAAAAATGAGTGATGAATATGCAACTACAAGTTCCATAATGCCTCAAAAGAAGAATCCAGATGTCCCTGAACTTTTAAGGGGAAAAACAGGAAGAGTGTATGGAAATCTTATTGGTCTTTTAACTGTTATGAAAGGGCTTCCCCTTGCATACAATAAAGATACGCAAGAGGACAAAGAGGGTGTTTTTGATAGTGTTGAGACCATGGAAATAAGTCTGGATATTTTAACAGCTGTAATGTCAACTTTGATTATAAATAAAGAAAGTATGGAAAAAGCTTGTCAAATAGGTCATTTAAGTGCTACTGATTTGGCTGATTATTTGGTGAAAAATAAAAATATCCCATTTAGAACAGCGTACTACATAACAAAAGATGTTGTTGCATATGCAAATAGCATAAGAAAAGATGTAAGTCAGTTAACATTGGACGAGTTACAAAAATCAAATAAAGAGCTAGTAAATATAGAGGAAGAAATATTAGTTTGTCTTAATCTTAGAAACTCAATGAATGCTAGAAATAGCTACGGAGGCACTAGCACAAAGCAAACTAGAGTACAAATAGAAATATTTGAAAAATGGTTAAGCAAAAATTAAAATTTAAGAGAAGCTCTTAAGATTAATTTGATAGAATAATGGCACTAAATTAAAATAAAAAAGGATTTTATTGGACTGTATAGGTATTAAGAAGGACGAAAATATTTACGACCTTCAAACTGCTAAAGCTTTGAATATTCAAGGGGAAGAAATTGTAGCATCAAATACTAAAGATGCATTGGAAATACTCCGACACTCAACTGCTCATTTAATGGCTCAAGCCATAAAAGAACTCCATCCTGAAGCTCAATTTTTCGTTGGACCCATCGTTGATGAAGGTTTTTACTATGATTTTAAAGTTTCAAAAGCTATAACTGATGAAGATTTGAAAATCATAGAAAAAAAGATGAAAGATATTGCTGGTAAAAAACTTCCAATTGAGAGAAGTGAAATTACTAGGGAAGAATTTGCACTCAAATTTGCAAACGACCCTTTAAAACAAATGGTTCTCAAAAATATCAAAGATGATATTTTAACTGTTTATAAACAAGGTGACTTTGAGGATTTATGCCGTGGTCCGCATCTGGAAAATACACGAAATATTAGAAACTTCAAGCTTCTAAGAGTTGCTGGCGCATATCTGGGAGGGGACGAAAAAAATGAGATGATTACTAGAATTTATGGTATCGCATTTTTTGAAAAAGAGGACTTAGCAAACTACTTAACCATGATTGAAGAGGCTAAAAAAAGAGACCATAGAAAATTAGGAACTGAACTAAAGCTTTTTACATTTAGTGATGATGTTGGTGCTGGACTTCCACTTTGGCTTCCAAATGGTGCAAGACTCAGGGGAAAACTAGAACAACTTCTTTACAAAGCACATAGAAAAAGAGGGTATCAACCTGTAAGAGGTCCTGAGATACTTAAAGCAGAAGCTTGGGTAAAATCGGGACACTATGCAAACTACAAAGAAAATATGTATTTTACTCAAATTGAAGGTCAAGAATATGGAATAAAACCTATGAACTGTGTTGGACATATTCAAATTTTTAAAGATGATTTAGTTTCATATAAAGATTTACCTTTAAAATATTTTGAATATGGAGTTGTTCATAGACACGAAATGAGTGGAACCATGCATGGACTTTTTAGAGTCAGGGAGTTTACTCAAGATGACGCACATATTTTTTGTATGCCAACTCAAGTAAAAACTGTAATTATGGAAGTTTTGGAATTTGTTGAAAGTTTGATGAATCTTTTTGATTTTAAATATGAGATGATGGTTTCAACAAGACCAGAAAAAGCTATCGGTGATGATGCCTTTTGGGAAGCTACTACTCAAGGTATTAAAGACGCACTTGATGAAAATAACTATGCTTATGGAATTGATGAGGGTGGTGGAGCATTTTATGGTCCGAAGATTGACATCAAAATCCTTGATGCGATTGGAAGAAAATGGCAATGTGGAACTATCCAAGTCGATATGAATTTACCTGAAAGATTTGATATTCACTATACTACAAGTGAAGATACAAAAGAGCGACCAGTGATGATCCATAGAGCAATTTTGGGAAGTTTTGAAAGATTTATAGGGATTTTAACTGAACATTGTGCTGGAGAATTTCCTTTTAGTATAGCACCAACGGAAGTAGCTATCATTCCAATAAGTGATAATAATTTAGCTTATGCAAAAGAGATAGCTGCTGATTTAAGAGAATTTGATATCGATAGTGAAATTTTTGATAAAAATGATAGTTTAAACAAAAAAATCAGAAATGCAGAAAAAGGAAGAGTTCCTATGATTTTGGTTTTGGGTGAAAGCGAACAGGAAAATCAAATGGTAGCACTAAGGGATAGAAGAAAAAGAGAGCGAAGTGAAATGTCTAGAAAAGACTTTTTAGAGATGGTAAAAAATAAAAAACAAGAGGATAAAATTTGAATTTAAAAACAAAAAAAACTGACGATACATTGATGAATGAGGAGATAAGATTTCCAGAAGTAAGATGTAATGGGGATGATGGAACATCTTATGGGATAATTAGTTCAAGAGAAGCTTTAAAACTTGCAGACGATCAAGGAATGGATTTAGTGTGTATTGCGGCTACTGCAAATCCTCCAGTTGTAAAAATTATGAACTATAGCAAATTCAAATATCAATTGGAAAAAAAGAAAAAAGAAGCAAAGAAAAATCAAAAAATCATTGTCACAAAAGAGATAAAACTTTCGGTAAAAATTGCAGCGAATGATGTAAGTTACAAAGTTAAACATGCAAGAGAGTTTATCGAAGAGGGAAATCATGTTAAATTTAGAGTTTTCCTTAAGGGTAGAGAGATGTCAAATCCAAAAGCTGGTGAAGATGTTTTAAATAATGTTTGGCCTATGCTTGAAGATATTGGTATAAAAGATCAGGATCCAAAACTTGAAGGTAGATATGTAAATATGCTTGTAGTTCCAAGAAAGAAATAATATTTCTTTCTTTAGAGCCACTTGCAAATTCAAACAAATGATTATAAACAGTTTCAATCATCATCTTTTCACTTTAAAACTCTTTATTGTAAGAGTTAAGAAATCAGCATTTAATACAATCGAAGGAATAAGTCACTATAAAATTATTTTAATTATGTATTGGTTTCTTTAAGTAAACTGTTAAGATTTAACTCTATTTTTTCCAGACTTTTTTACTTTATAAAGCAAAGCATCAGCTTTCTTAAGTGCATTTTCTAGAGTAGTATCATTTTCATCCACTTTTGATACGCCGACACTCACTGTGTAATGAATTTCTTGATTTGTATTTGTATAAATGACATTTTGTTCAATATGTAATCTCATCTTTTCGGCGATTTTGATACCATTTGCGAGCGATGTATGTGGTAACACTATTACAAATTCTTCACCACCAAATCGTACACAAATATCGCTATCTCGTGTTGATTCTTTCAAAAGAGTTGCAATATTATAAATAACTTCATCTCCAATGCTATGTCCATATGTATCATTAATATTTTTAAAATTATCTATATCTAGCATTATAATAGTCATTTCAGTTTTTGTTTTTTTTGCAATCTCGAGTAAACTACCGCCAATTTCATTAAAATATCTACGATTAAAAAGTCCAGTCATTGAGTCGCTATTTACTTGCAGTAAAAGTTCTTTTTGGATACCTTCAAGTTTTTTTGTTCTAGAAATAATTCTATTTTCTATGCTCGCACTCATTTCATCTCTTTCTTTAAGACTTTGTTGCATAGTAATTATACTTAGTGCGATAAGATGACTACTAAGTGAAATAAACTCTATATCATCTTGTAGATACTCTATGAGTACATTGTCATCTTTTTTATTTATAAGTTGCACCACACCAATAACTTCTCCAGAAAAAAAATTGACAAGTGGTGCGGTTAAAATAGATTTTGTTTTATAATTAAATGTATCATCAAAGTCTTTAGATGATTTGAAATCAAAGCATGTATCTTTATAAATATCATCAATTGTAAGAATTTTTTTAGATGAAAAACATTCAACTGCTATAGTGTGTGTATTTGGCTCGATTTTAAATCTTAAGTTTTTGAGTGGTTCTTGTAGTTTATAAATCGTTTCATAAGAAAATGAGTCATTCTGAAAAATGAAGAATTTTAAATAATCGTCTTCTTTTAGATAAATTGTCCCAGCATCTGAAGAAGTAATATGCTTGAGATAATTTAATATTTTATGTAGTAATACCTCTAAATCATTTGATTCAAATTGTTTCATATCGTTTATTTTTACTAAATCACTATCTTTTAACATACATCTTTGCCTTTAACTTCTTATAAAAGTTATTATACAATGTTTCAATTAAAAGAAAATGGAATATTTAAATTTTTTTATTTATTTAATAAGCTAGTGACAAGTTATATGTTTTGAAAAATATGATAATAATTTTTAAAAGGGAAGAAAATGGCAAAAAAGAAAACAGTAGAAGATGAAAATAGCAATAGTGAACCAGTAAGTTTTGAAACAAAAATCGAAGAGGCGAAAAAGTATCTTGATAAGCTTATTGAGCCAGATATCACACTGAGCCAAAGTGTTGAGGCTTACAAAAAAGGGATGGCGGAGATTGAATTGGCTCAAAAATTGCTAGACAGTGCAAAGCTTGAATTTGAAGAGTTATCAAATAAAGAGTTTTAGCATGGAAGAGTATTTCGCAAGACAGATAAAACTTTGGGGGTTTGAAACGCAACAATCACTTCAAAAACAACATATCGTGATAGTTGGTTGTGGAGGGCTAGGGTGTAGTTTGGCAATCGCACTTGGAAGTAGCGGGATTGGAAAAATTACACTGATTGATTTTGATGAGGTTGGTGTGCACAATATACACCGTCAGATTGGTTTTAGAAGTTGTGATGAGGGGAGAAAGAAGTGTGAAGTTCTTGGAGAGCTGATAGTTGCTCGTTGCCCTTATGTTGATGTGGTCTCAATTGATGGGAGTTTTGGTGATTTTACAAAACTTGATATTGTTCCTGATTTGATGCTTGATGCGACAGATAATCTTCCTGTAAGAGCTACGATAGATAGTTTTGCGAAAGAGAAAAATATCCCTTGGATTTATGGAAGTGTTGAGGAGTTTCATGGGCAAGTTTGTTTTTTTGATAAAGCATCATTTTCAAGTGTGTTTTCGGTTAAAGAGCGAATTCCAAATGGTATTGCTTGTCCTATAGTTATGAACATAGCCTCACTTCAAGCAAATCTAGCTTTAAAATATCTAGCTGGATTTGAAGTGAAAAAAGACTTTTTGTATTATGTTTTCTTTAATAATGAGGGGGAGTTTACCATTCAAAAATTTAATCTACCCAAAGAGTAAATGATTGAGACATTCTAGTAGCCGACTAAAGTCAGCTCTACGAGATAATTGTAAAGCTGACTTTAGTCGGCTGATAATAAAAAAAGGTGGCTTTGAGACCACCCTTTTTTAGTAAAAGCAAGTTTAAAACTAAACTGCTTCGTTTCCTGTTTCACCAGTTCTGATTCTGATAACTTCATCAACAGGCATAACAAATATTTTCCCATCTCCGATTTTTCCAGTTTTAGCACTATCAGTGATAAGTTTCACACATTTTTCAACATCTTCATCATTGACGATAAGTTCAATTTTTGTTTTTGCTAAAAAATCAACTATATACTCAGCCCCTCTATAAAGTTCACTATGACCTTGTTGTCTTCCGTAACCTTTTACATCAGTTACAGTCATACCCGTAACTCCTGCCTCGCTTAAAGCTTCTTTAACATCTTCAAGTTTAAAAGGTTTGATAATTGCTTCTATTTTTTTCATACTTTATCCCTTATTATAAGTTAAGTGATTTCTCACCGTGTGTTGCTTCATCAAGCCCAATTGATTCTGTCTCTTCATCAACTCTTCCACCACCAGTTAATGCTGATGCTATGTAATAGATAACGATTGTTCCTATTAAAGTAACCAATCCAACAACAACTACAGACTCTAATTGAACCATAAATTGTCCCATTCTATCACCTGTTGCTTTGAGTGGTCCATCCCATAAAAGATTTTTATCATCCACAGCTAATAATCCTGTAGCTAATGCTCCCCAAAGTCCTGCTAAGAAGTGAATTCCAAATGCATCTAAAGAATCGTCGTATCCAAATCTTTTCTTTAATACTACTACACCAAAGAATCCTACAATCGAACCAACAATTCCTATGATAAATGAACCACTTACATCAACAAATCCAGCTGCTGGTGTGATAGCAACAAGTCCTGCTACAACCCCTGAAACTGCACCAAGTAGAGTAACTTTTTTGTACACCATATACTCTAATACCATCCAAGTAATAGCTGCTATTGCTGGAGCTAATGCTGTTGTTAAGTATGCAAGTCCTGCAACTTCTGTTGCACCAAATGCTGATCCACCATTGAATCCAAACCAACCAAACCATAATAATGCTGCACCAAGTGCTGTTAACATAATACTCATAGGTTTCATTGCAGTTTTTTGTAAATCTTTTCTTTTACCGATTAAGATAGCAAGTACTAAACCAGCCAAACCACCATTCATATGAACAACAGTACCACCTGCAAAATCTAAAGCTCCTGCATCAAATAAGTATGCTCCAGCTCCACCCCAAACCATATGTGCAATTGGAGCATATACAAATACTGTCCAAAGAGCAACAAAGATTAACCAAGTTGAGAACTTCATTCTCTCAATAACTGAACCACTTGCAATTGCAACAGTGATAGCAGCAAATGTCCCTTGAAACACTATAAATACATACATAGAATAAGATTGAGCAGTTAAATCAGACCAGTTGATCCCATTTAAAAACATATTATCAAATCCACCAATAAAGCTTTGTAAGCTACCACCATTTCCAAATGCCATAGAATATCCAGCGACAATCCAAGCAACAAAAGCAACAACAAAAGCACCAAATACCATTGCATAAGTATTAAGTACATTTTTACTTCTTGTCATCCCAGCATAAAATAATGCTAGTCCAGCAGGTGTCATAAGAAGTACCAATGCCGTTGACATCATCATCCATGCATTGTTACCAGAATTGATTGTTGCTGCTTCCTCTGCAAATGCCATCGCAGGGAGAAGTGTTAAAAGCCAAGTTTTTGTTTTCATCTCTTTTCCTTTTTTTGAGTTTCGTTATTGAATAAATCAATC
This sequence comes from Helicobacter pylori PMSS1, assembly GCA_945883785.1. Lineage (GTDB taxonomy): Bacteria > Campylobacterota > Campylobacteria > Campylobacterales > Arcobacteraceae > CAIJNA01. The sequence continues at coordinate 11,293 of CAMCYD010000011.1, read as the reverse complement.
AGAGAAAGTATGACAGATTCTGGCGATTTAATAAATACTCTATGTGTATATAAAATATACAATGCTTTTGTATATGATGTTATTTAATTCAAACTTACCTTTTTTGACTAAAAAAGTATTGATAAATTAAACAAAAACTATATTTTGTTATAATCCAAACTATTTTAAAAAAAAGAGAAGGTACGATTACATATGTTTCAAAAACTATTTTTTTCCTATTGGACAACGATTGCTTTGTTGTCTATTTTAGCTATTGGTGCAGGCGTTGCGACATTTATTGAGAATGACTTTGGAAGCTCAACCTCGAGAATTCTTGTGTATAATAATTTTTGGTATGAGATGGTTTTAACTTTGACTATTTTTAATCTGATTGGGATTATGGCAAACATAAATATGTTCAAAAGTAAAGCAAAATTTATTTTTCACTCTTCCTTTGTTGTGATGCTTATTGGGGCAGCACTTACAAGATATTATGGGTATGAAGGGATTATGAACATTAGAGAAGGTGAAACTACAAATCAAATGATTTCACTTGAGCCTTTTATCCATATCACAACCCATAAAGATGGAAAAAGTGAAACTACCTATTTTGAAAAAGATTTTGGAGCAATTGGAAATAATAGTTTTTCTTATAAAGTACCACTAAATGGGACAGATTTAGAAGTAAATTTTGTAAATTATGAACTTTCTCAAAAAAATGGTGGGAAAATGGGACTCTTAACGGTTGAAGCAAAATACAAAGGTGAAGCACAACAAACTAGACTTGTGGGACAAAGGGGGACAAAAACAGGTTTGGTAAAAGATATATTATTTGCAGATGGAACAAAAATCTCACTTGAATATGGTTCAAAATCTTTAGCACTCCCGTTTTCGCTTAAATTAAATGATTTTGAACTCAAAAGATACCCAGGAAGTATGGCTCCATCCTCTTATTCAAGTCAAGTAATATTGATTGACAAAACAAACAATATAGAGTTTCCTTTTCATATTTATATGAATCATATTTTATATTACGATGGATTTAAATTTTTTCAAAGTTCGTACGATCAAGATGAATTAGGAACGGTTTTGTCAGTAAATAAAGATATTGGGCATTGGCCAACATATGCAGGATATTTAATGCTTTTAATAGGACTTGTGATGAACTTTTTTGATAAAAATGCAAGATTTACAAAATTAATACAATACATAAGCAAGGCAAATCAAACGGCTGTTATTATGGCTGTTTTGGTTCTTTTTGGTGTGACTGATGTGAAAGCAGAAGTGAAAGTTCCTATTAATCTTAACGATACAGTTTCACATCTTGAAAAATACAAAGACGAGAGTAAAGAGATTGCGGAGAAATTTTCCCATCTTATTGTACAAGCTGAGATGGGTAGAATGAAACCAATGGATACGCTTTCAAGGGAGATTTTAAATAAATTATCAAGACAAAGTGAATTTTTAGGGATGAATCCAAATCAAGTTGTTTTAGGGATGTTATCAAATCCAAATATTTGGAAAGATATCAAAATCATTAAAGTAGATACTCCAAAACTAAGAGAATATTTAGGTGTGCCAAAGGATAGAAAATATGTAGCTTTTAGTGAAATTCTTACACAAGATGGATATAAATTAGCACAACTTTTAGAAAAGATAAACAAAATAGACCCAAATCAAAGGGGAACTTTTGAAAAAGATGCGGTAAGAGTTGATGAAAGAGTAAACATTATGTATATGATATTTTTGAGCGATATGTTCAAAGTTTATCCGAAAATTGGTGATACAAATAACCAATGGATAAGTCCAAACACGGCAATCAATACACTACAAGGGCAAGACAAAGAGGTTGTTTATTTTATCACTTCCAGTTTTATCTCAGCTATAAGTGATGGAAATTATACGGCTGCTTCTAAAAGTTTAAAACTTATCTCTATATATCAACAAAAATTCGGAAAAGATATTTATCCAAATGATACAAAAATTGATGCAGAGTTGCTTTTTAATAAACTTGATATTTTCCCACGACTTACTTTGGCTTATTTATGTTTAGGTGTTTTGATGCTTGTTATTGCTTTTGTGACTGTATTTAAACAAAATCTATCCTCTAAAAAACTGAATATGGTTTTATTTGGAGTATTGGCACTATTATTTTTGATACAAACTATTGGAATGGGATTTAGATGGTATATTAGCGGACATGCTCCTTGGAGTAATACTTACGAGTCGCTTGTTTATATAGCATGGAGTATTATGTTTGCTGGAGTCGTTTTCTTTAGAAAATCACTTTTGGCTTTGAGTGCTGCTGTTATTATGACTGCAGTGTTTATGTTTACAGCACATTTAAGTGGAATAGACCCACAAATTACAAATCTAGTGCCAGTTCTAAAATCATACTGGCTCACTATCCATGTATCGATTATCACGGGTTCATATGGATTTTTAGCACTTGGCGGAATGCTCGGATTTATGGCACTTCTTTTGTTTATTTTTAGAGGTGAAACAAAACCACATATTGATAAAACAATCAAACATATCACAGCTATCAACGAAGCCGCACTTATCATAGGGCTTTCGGCACTAATAGTTGGAAACTTTTTAGGTGGAGTTTGGGCAAATGAATCGTGGGGAAGATATTGGGGATGGGACCCAAAAGAGACTTGGGCTTATGTAGCTATTGTTGTTTATGCGATAGTTTTACATCTTAGACTTATCCCAAAACTCAATCGTCCGTTTGTATTTGCGGTTGCATCAACTTTAGCATTTAGTACGATTTTGATGACTTACTTTGGTGTGAATTTTTATCTAAGTGGAATGCACTCGTATGCTACAGGTGACCCTGTACCTGTTCCTACTTGGGTTTATGTGCTTACTGCTATGGTATTTGTTGTTATTGCAGTTGCATATAGAAAAAGAGACCTTTCTGTTATCAAACTTTAGGAGAGGAAAGTGAGCGAATTTTTTGCAATTTACGGAAGTTTGATAGTATTTTTCCATATCATCTCAGCAGTCATCTGGGTTGGTGGGATGATTGCTATTCGGTTTGCAGTCCACTATTCAATACAAGAGATTGAAGAACCAAAGATAAAACTAGGGCGAACTTTGGAGCTTTTACGAAGATTTTTTAATATGGTGATACCTTCTATCATCATACTTCTTATAACTGCTGTTTTGATGTCCATAGGGCTAGAGCTGAAAGTTTCTCCACTCTATCCAATAGTCCATATCAAAGAGGCTATTTGGAGTGTGATGGCAGTTATTTTTACTGTTATCTATTTGAAGCGAAATAAAGCTCAAAAATTATTTGATGAGGGTGATTTTAAAAGTGCAAAAGAGACACTGACTCCACTTGCACTTTGGATGATACCAACCAACATAGCTTTAGGGCTAATCGCACTGTATTTAGGTGTAACTTTGAGAGGATTGTAATGTTTAGTGAGTTTGAAGATAGTGATACAAAAGAAAAATTGATAGTAGTTGGAAAAATAGAGGGATGGTCGTTTTTGATACTCCTTTTTATAGCGATGCCATTGAAATATCTTTTTGATATTCCAATCGCTACAAAAATTATAGGGATGATTCATGGTGGGCTTTTTGTCTGGTTTTTGGTGATGCTTTATGATTTTCATATGGAGTATAAAAAAGGGTTAAAACTTACAATAATTGGTTTTATCTCCTCACTTATCCCTTTTGGGACTTTCTTTTTTAATAAAAAACTAGCAAAACTATAAAATAATTGTAGTTTTTGACTAGTCTGTCTCTATCATAATTGGTTCATCATCTTCATTATTATCATTGAGCAAAGAGGATATAGGTTCTGCTGAACTGATATAACAACTTGCATTTGTATTGTAGAGGTCGATTTTAACTTTGTAGATATAGTATTTAGTTAAACCATTGAGAAAGTATCCATCACATTTGATAAGAGGATTATTTGTATTGTTTACATCCTCAATAGTTATAAATAAATCATTAGCTAAGTGAAGATAATTTTCATTTAAAGACATAGGAAAAGATGTACTTTTAGTGTCATTTTTTATCTCCCCAGAGATAACAATATATTGAGTGATATTTTTTTGTGATTCGACTGTTTTGCTACTGTGCAATTTGATAATATATCGTCCACTATCATCCATTGTATCGTAGATTATGGAAGGTTCATTTATGATTTTTAGTTTTGAATTTTTTTGGAAATCAGTATTTGATTTTGTTCTTGGAGGTTGTTCCTCTTGGTAATAAGGCTTGTATTGTGGCAAGGAGGTTTTTTGTAGAGAGTTTTCTTCTACAAAGAGAGTGTTTTGCGGTTGTTCAATATTGGTATTGTATCTGTGAACTGTTTGATTTGTTATGATTGAACTAGCTTGTGGTATTTGGCTTGAAGAGATTTTATCTTGAACCTCTAATGACTCTTTTATTTCTATCTTTTCTGTTGCTGACTCAACTAATTTGGTTGTTTTTGTATCGTTGTTGTTAGTAGTAAAAATGGCAAGAAAGAAAACGATTATACACCATACAATAATGAAAATATATAATCTATTCTCTTTCAAAAAATCTCCATCAAGCATAAATAGGTTCACTTTTTTGGAAATCATAGTTTTGTTTCAGTAAGCTATAGCCATCAACTATCCCTTGGTACTGTTGTTTGACACTTCCGCCAGATGTAGCAACATCCTTTCCAAAGTTTGATAACATTTTGGAGATAAAATCATCAAAATTTATACTATTCATTTGTTGTTTTGTTAAACTTTCTGTTGAATGAATCCCTTCTCCCACCATAAAACTAGCTTGTACATTTTTACCATAATAATAGTCGGTCAAATTTTGCTGAATTTCACTAGCAAAAAATACTTTTTGGGATGATTGTTCAGTATTGTTTAGCGTATCAAATAAAGCTTTGCTCATATTTTCATTAGGAAATTTATTAACTATACTTATTCTGTCTGCCATTACAGATACATTTACAAGAAAATCTTTGTTGCTATTTAATTCATCAGGAGATTCTTTTAAAATAGTATCAAATCTATTTTGAATCGTATTTATATTATTTTTAAATTCATCATAAGATAATTTTTCCAAGTCTTCAAGACTCATCATCTGATAGTTAGTTTCTTTTGGCTGATTAGCATTTGAAACTTTTGATGTATTCATTGTGATATACGGATTTGATTGAATACTTGAGATTTGCATTTGTTATCCTTAAATTAAATTGTGCTGATTGTTTCAAGCATAAATAGGTTCACTTTTTTGTAAATCATAGCTTTGTTTTAAATCAAAAAAGTTATTGTAAAGACTCACATAACTATCTTGCACTTCACCTTTTGAGCTATTCATACCATCTTCAAAAGATTTTAAAGCTTTTGTTAAAAAATCATCGAAATTTATATTCTTTGCTTCATTTTTTGTGATAAGTTTATCGGTGTGGATTGGTTTCCCATCAAACCCATCTCCAACCATATAAGGAGAATTTATCGCTTTCCCTGCACTATAATCAGAAAGGGTCATTAATAATTGATCAGTAAAGATTAAAGCATCAATAAATGTCATATCTTTTGTACTTTCTTCTATGGCTTTGATTGCTGTAGGTGGGAAAATATCTGATAAATGTTCCATTAAATTCTTTCTATTTTGTTCATTGCCTTCCACTTTAGAAATATCTTCTGGTGGAGTTTCTGGTTTATTTTGTATAGGGCTTGCCTGATATGTTTGAAACGAATTTGAGATAGTCATAATTTCAACCTTAAACTAAATTTCGTTGATTTTATCAAAAAATAAGTTAGGGGGGGCTAAAATTATCTTAGTTTGATAAAAAAAGGAGAAATTATGCAAAGATTTATATCGGGTTTGATAAGTGTTGGTATCTTATCAAGTAGTTTAGTGGCTCAATGTGTGCCGAAACGACAATTTCCAGGAAGTGGACCAGCTCCGAAAGCATATTGTTGGGATGTTGTAGCAGTAAAATCAAATAATGCTGGATATGAAGCAACAGATCAAACCAATAAGACCGTTACAGATAAAAATCATGAAGCGGATTTGTATTATGCTAGTAATTATAAAAATGTTTTTCTTGCATATGTTGATGTTTATGGATATGGAAAATAGCCAGAAGTTCAGATGAATTATAGATACGGATTACTTGTTTCAACTATACCTTTACAAAATCAATATAAAATTATTATTGGGTACAGATACACATTTGTTGTCCCTCAAAATACTTCTTCAGCACAAGGTTGGCTAGAAGTTAAGGAATATACTACCGTAAAAGATAGACTTTATATAAAATAATTTTAGTATTTATGCTTGATAAATTTTGTTTTATCAAGCATAAATAGGTTCACTCTTTTGGAAATCATAGTTTTGTTTCAGTAAACTATACCCATCAACTATCCCTTGATATTGTTGCTTGACACTTCCACCTGATGTAGAGACATCGTTTCCAAAGTTTGATAACATTGTTGATAAAAAATCATCAAAATTTATACCGTTCATTTGTTGTTTTGTTAAAGGTTCAATCACATGGACATTATCCCCAATCATAAAACTAGCTTCAACTTTTTTACCACCAGCATAATCAGCAATATTATGATGAAGTTCATCCATGAATACATTTCTTTCTATTCTATTACCCATCTGAGATGCCGTATTGAAAACAGCTTCATTTGCACTTTCGTTTTTTGATAATGGAGATTTAATAATGCTAAGTACATCCATGGCATAAGATGCTACTTCCATACCTTCTTTTTCTTGTAAAGTCTGCAACATTTTATCTACACTTATTTGTATCTCATCATAATTTGACTTAACTTCTTTATAAGATAATGATTTTAGTTCATCTAAGTTTTTTAAATTACTATAATCAACTATTTTGTCATTACTTGTACTATTTTTATTAGAATTTGATGTGGCAGTTATATACGGATTTGATTGAATACTTGAGATTTGCATTTGTTATCCTTAAATTAAATTGTGTTACTTGTTTCAAGCATAAATAGGCTCGCTTTTCTGTAAATCATAGTTTTGTTTCAGTAAGCTATAGCCATCAACTATCCCTTGATATTGCTGTTTGACACTTCCACCTGATGTCGCTACATCATTTCCAAAATTTGATAACATTTTAGAGATAAAATCATCAAAATTGATGTTATTTCTTTGTTGTTTTGTTAAAGCTTCTGTCACATGAATATTATCCCCAACCATAAAACTCGCTTGGATATTTTTCCCACCAGCATAATCAGCCATATTATGTAAAACTTCATCCAAAAAACAACATTGTTTATCTGGCTGAATATTATTTATTGCTTCAAAAGTAGCTTTATTAAAAGTTTTATTGTCAGTTACAAAGTTGCTTGCTAAATTAATTTTATCATTAAGCACCGAGAGACTTCTAATTATATCTACTTTCTTATCAGTCATATTAGCCCACTCTTCTTCTTGTATAGTTTGATATCTAGTTTCTATCTCCTCAAGATTATTTTTAAATTCGTCAAAAGGTATTTTTTGCATTTCGTCTATTGATAGCTTACTATAGTTTGATTCGCTTTTATTGGTCGTAGAGCTTGTTGTAGCAGTTATATAGGGATTTGATTGAATACTTGAGATTTGCATTTGTTATCCTTAAGTTTAATTTTGTTGATTTTATCAAAAAATAAGTTAGGGGGGGGCTAAAATTGTATTAGTTTTATAAAAAAAGGAGAAATTTATGCGAAGATTTATATTAGGTTTGGTAGGTATTGCTATCTTATCAAGTAGTGCTGTGGGACAGTGTGTACTCAAACGACAATTTCCAGGCAGTGGACCAGCTCCAAAATCTTATTGTTGGGATATTTATGAAATATCATCTACAAAATATGGAAAGAATACTGATTTTGAAAATGTTTCAAATAAAAATACAACTGTATATGATCATGGTGGCGGTAAAATAACCGTTAAAGTTGATATGTTTGGTTATGGTAAACAACCAAATGTACAAATGAACAATAAAATTCTCGTTGGTACTCGATATTGGTTTGAAGGAACTGATACAAAAAATCTTGAAAGTGGTACTTTGTATGTGAAAGATTATTCTACTCTCAAAGACCAGCTTTATGTGAAATAGAAAATTAAAATAGTTTATGCTTGATAAAATTTATCAAGCATAAATAGGTTCACTTTTTTGGAAATCATAGTTTTGTTTTAAATCAAAAAAGTTATCTTAGATTGGAGAAAGACAGAGGCTATTAACTTAAAAACTTCTTTATATTTTCGTGATTTTCAAGTTGTTGCTTAATATATTGTGTATGCTGTTTTAAAAAAATAATATTTTTATAGAAAAGTTCAGCAAGTTTTTTGAGATCTTGCAACTCTAAATCAAAACTTTCTTCAAAGCTTTTATCCAAATACTGTATTGCCCAAAACTCCAGAGATGAAGCTTTGTTGTACTCATCAAGTGAATCTATGTAATAGAGCTTATCTAAGGCTTCTAAAGACCTGTTTCTTCTTTCCATGCTTCTATAAGTCCTTTTACAACTTTTGTAACTTGCTCTACTGAAGATACATTATTATTAATACCAGAACTAAACAACGTTTCTATTTGGTAAAGATACAATCCGTCAAGGTAATAAGCAACATCTCCACCCTCAAAATCTAGTATATTCCGAAGCTCATCAAATATCGCTATTGATTTATTTATATACTTAAATTTCTCTTCTATATTATCATTCTCTATAGCATCTCTAACGAACGATAGATACTTTAGAAGCCCTTCATATAGCTTAAGTATAAGCATATACGGATCTTCTGTTACTGCCGCTTGTTGATTATATACATCTAATCCCATTTATTTTCTCCAAATTTTGATAATTTATTTTATAATAACCAACCTTAAGAGTATCCCTATAGCAATTCAAACTCTAAATTAAATAGGTAAATCCGATGAAACTTTTCAAAACCCCATAAGCAAAAAGTAAGTTTCATAATTTTCTATCACTTTCCACTTATTTTAATAATATTTTGAACCTCTTTTTTCAATAATATATCATAATTTTACCTCAAATATTTGTTGATATAATTTCTATTAAGTCCCTATTTTATAGGCTTCTTAATGGATATTTATTTGATAAAAGAAATGTGAAAGTGCCATCATTTTCTACCTTTCATAAGATTTTAGCAAATGTTGACAATATTGTTTTAGAGTTCATTTTTAGAAAGTTTTTTAAAAATTACTCTACCTATGAGAATTTAGCAGTTGATGGTAAATGGCTTAATGGTAGTGACATGAATGGTCAATATGTTGAAGAATCACACAAAGCTCTATTTAATATACTTGATAAAGATAAAAAGATTGTAGTAGGTCATCAAATGCTTGATAAGAATAAAAAATCTGAGATACCAGCTATGAAAACTATCCTACAAGATAAAACATTTTACGCAAAAGGTCAGATATTTTCTTTTGATGCATTACTTACTCAAGTGGAAATTCTTAATCTTATTAACACTCAAGAGAACTTTTATACCATTTAAAAAAGATAGTAATATGTTAAATTTGGTCATTGCGAGGCACGATAGCCACCATAAAGTCGGCTTCTTGGACTACCTCCAGCGGTGCTAAAGCACATCGCTTTTGGTTCCAAGTCTCTTGCAAATCCTAAAATTACTCAATCTTTGATTGAGGCTAATTTTAGTGATGATGGCTACGACTGCAAGGAGTAGAAAAAAGTAAAGCAGTTTACTTTTTTGACGACTTTCACATACCTCGCAGTGACTGGAATTGAAATACTACTGAGCCACTTGCAAATTCAAACAAATGATTATAAACAGTTTCAATCATCATCTTTTCACTTTAAAAATAACCATTTACAGGGAGTAAATAGTGATTTTTAAAGTGAAAAGCTAATAATTGCTACTATTCATACTCGAAATCTTTGAATTTGCAAGTGGCTCTACTTTTTATTTTATTTGGTATTGAATTCAATAATTGGCTAATTGTATTTTTAAACTGCTATTTTATTGAGAAAAATTTGGTTCATCGGATTTACCTAAGCACGAAATGAATTTCAATAAATAATAAGATTTTATTTGGTATAATCTTAACCATGTTTACTATCGGATTAGTAAAATAGGTCACATAGCTCAGTTGGTAGAGCATTACCTCGACAAGGTAGGGGTCACAGGTTCGAGTCCTGTTGCGACCACCATTAAAACTCCTTACAAATACTATAAATAAGCCATCTTAAAATCTTTAAACTTTATCCTATTACTTTTTTTGATATACTTTTTTCATACAAATACTTTTTAAAAGTGTGGCAAAAAGTGGGGCATAGTGTGGGAAGAAATCTAATTAAAACAAAATTCGCTGGTATTTCCTATACAATCGATGAAAAAACCAAAGTAAAAACATACATCGCAAGAATAAAAGTTGCAGGTGTGATTGACACGGAGCAAGTTGTAGGCTATTCAAACGATTCAATCCGTACTAATCCAACCATTGCATTTGAAAAACGACAAGAGCTTATCAACGCTTTAAAAAGTGGGGCATCAATCAAAATCAAAGAAGACCCCACTTTTGATAAATCTTTTTTAGAATATTTAGAAAAAAGAAAATCTGGCAAAACACTTACAGATAATAAAATTGAAATTTATCATTTCTTTTATAAAAAATATTTCCCAGATTCGCTCAAGAGGAAAAACTCAAATAAGTTGTAAGAGATGATGTACAATCTATAATCGATACAATGCTCACGGGTGGAAAATACAAACCCTCTTATATTGTCACAATAAAATCGATGTTATCCCCTTTTTTTTAAAGAAGCTCATGAAAAAGATATTATTACAAAAAATTTTATCGGTGAGCTCAAACTTCCAAAATATGACAAAAACAAATATTTTGATATGGAACAGGAGAAAGCTAAGGCACTTTATAAGGCTATTTTAGAAATACCAGATAATCAGTACCGAGCAATGTTTCTTTTGCTCCTAAGAGGTAGGAGAAGCGGAGAGGTTCTATCATTGGAATGGCAAAATATAAACCTTGAAAAACAGATCTATATTATCACAGACCAAAACTCAAAAATCAGAAAAAACCTAGTTTTCCTTTTAGATAATGAACTTGTAGAAGCTCTTAATTGTTTGATAGTAAAAAGTAAAGGATTTGTATTTATATCGCAAAAAACGGGAACTAGGTTTAAAAGTTTTCCTAGGAGCCTGTCGGAAATAAACTCACAACAATCTTTTCAAGATTCCCCGCTATTTTCCTCCACAAACACCTTATTTAAGCCATTAGTAGCAATTATTTTGGTACAATAAATATATAAATAAGTGAAATAATTATAGATTTTAGGGG